>JBGPEQ010000043.1:0-13521 GCA_041482855.1 Dongiaceae bacterium
CGCCCTGCCCAAGCTGCGCGCCGCTGGCGATGGCGGCATCAAGAGGATCGTCGTCGACTGGGGCTGTGACGACGACGAGGGCGGCCAGGGCTCCGGCACCGGCAATGGCCCGCCGCCGGCGACGCACGGTCCCGCGGGCAGCCCGGCGGGCAGCGCGGCCGGCGCGCCCGCGGCCGCCGCCATGCCGCTGCGCCGCGGCCGGCTCAAGAACGGCAATCCGTCGGGCGACTATCTGGCGGCGCCGCGTTGCGGGGCGAAGACCCGGGCCGGCTGCGCCTGCCGCCAGCCGGCGATGAAGAACGGCCGCTGCCGCCTGCATGGCGGCAGGAGTACGGGCGCGCGAACCGCCGAGGGCCGCCGCCCGCCCGCACCGCTCGCTTCGTCCACGGCCGGCGCACCGCCGCGGCCATCGGCCTGCGCTCCGCCGCCGCGGCCGTCAATCGCCGCTTGGCCTGGATGACCGAGCTGGCCCGCGCCTGCGCGCCGGAGCATGCTCCAACTCCCGGCTCAACTCACGCTTCGGCGCGCAGGCGCGAGCTCTCCGCTGGACATGGGGTGGATCGCTCGGATTCGCCGTTGCCGCTGGGCCGGCCGTCACCGTCTCGGCCGGCCCTGCGGTCGGTCGCGCGGCACGCACAACGAAGCATCATCACGATCGGACGCGGGGTCGGCGGTCGTAGGCCCTCGGCCTTCGGCGGTGTCGCCTCAGTCGTTCGCCAGCAGGTGGATCAGACTTGAGGTGTCCCAGCGGTTACCGCCGCGCGCCTGTACCTGGGCGTAGAACTGGTCGATGAGTGCCGTAGCCGGCAGCCGGGCCTTGTTGCGCTTCGCCTCGGCCAGGCAGATGCCGAGGTCCTTGCGCATCCAGTCGACCGCGAAGCCGAAGTTGAACTTGCCCTCCACCATGGTGTGCGCCCGGTTCTCCATCTGCCAGGATTGGGCGGCGCCCTTGGAGATCACCTCGACCAGCTTGGCGCAATCGAGCCCGGCCTTCTTCGCGAAGTTCATGCCTTCCGAGAGACCCTGCAGGAGACCGGCGATGCAAATCTGGTTGACCATCTTGGCCAGCTGGCCCGAGCCCACCGCCCCCATCAGCACGCAGGCGCGGGCGTAAGAGTCGATAACCGGCTTGGCGCGATCGAACGGCGCCTGCTCGCCGCCGACCATCACGGTCAGCTTGCCGTTCTCCGCACCCGCCTGCCCGCCCGATACCGGCGCGTCCAGAAAATCGATCTTGCCTTTGCCGGCGGCAGCGGACACTTCGCGCGCGACCTCGGCCGATGCCGTCGTGTGGTCGACGAAAATGGCACCCGCGCTCATGCCCGCGAGCGCACCCTTGTCGCCATATACGATCGAGCGAAGATCATCGTCGTTGCCGACGCAGGCGAACACGATGGCGGCGCCGTTGGCTGCCGCCGCCGGCGTCTCGGCGCGCTGTCCCTTGTATTTCTGGAGCCAAGCTTCGGCCCGGCTGGCGGTCCGGTTGTAGACGGTCACCTGATGGCCGGCATTGGCCAGATGTCCGGCCATCGGAAAGCCCATGACGCCGAGGCCGAGGAACGCGACTTTCTGCTTGTCCGCCATGCTCTCTCCCCATGCGTGCAACGTGGCGGCATCCTAATGAGCGGCCCGCGCAGCGGCAATGTCAGTCGTCGCCCAGGAGCAAAGCGTGCAACTGCCGCCAACTCTCGGGATCGGGCGCCAGCAGCAGGCCGGTCCGCTTGATGGCGGCCGGCTCATAGGCGCCGCCCTCGAGATAGGACGCATGGCCGCCGGCCTCGCGATGCAGGAGGACGCCGGGCGCGTGATCCCACGGCATCAACTTCGTAAACAGCGAAAAATGCATTTCGCCGGACGCCAGCCGGAGATATTCGAGGCCTGCGCACCTCACGCTGCGGAGCGCGCGGACGCGATTGCGGCGGGCCTCAATTCTGCGGCCCAGCTCACGGCTGCCGAAATATCCCGCCAGCAGCACGCCGGCCATGTCGGCCGCGTCCCGTGGCGCTGGCGCCACCGAGAGCCGTCGGCCGCCGAGCCATGCCCCCTCGCCCGCCGCTGCAACGGCCGTCCGGGCCTTCACGGGATCGTGGATCCAAGCCGCTAGGATCTCGCTGCCGCGAACGAGCGCGACCATCACCGCGAAAGCCGCGCGGCCTTCGGCGAAATTGCTGGTCCCATCAACCGGGTCGATGATCCACGTCGGGCGATCGTCGAACAAGTGGTTGAGCAGGTTTGGATCGGTCGCTGCAGCCTCCTCGCCCACGACGATCGAGCCGGGAACCAGCGACGTCAGCAGCGGCGCGAGCCTGGCCTCGACCGCCTCGTCGGCGACGGTCACGAGATCGCCTGGCGCCTTCTCGCGCACGTCGCCTGCCGCCAGGCGCCGGAACCGCGGCATGATCTCGGCCGCCGCGGCTTCCTCGATCAGGCGGGTGACATGATCGATATCCGGAAACATCACCCGCCGGCCCGCTCCATATCCGCGCGCAGCCGCTGCAAGCGGCTGACATCCGTCGGATCCAGGCTGACTCGCAGGTAGGAGAATTCGGCGTCATCGCGCCGGCCGAGCACCTCGCCGTGATCGTAGAGCCAGGCGATGACGCTGCTGTCGCGGTGGCGCAGCCGCACATCGAGGATCTGGCGGGAGGCGGCCAGGCGGCGATCGATGGCCGCCAGCAGCGCATCGAGGCCTTCGCCGGTAACCGCCGAAATCGGCACCGCCCGCGGATCGCGCGCGGCTTGGGAAAGCAACTGACCGCGGGCCGCCTGATCGAGCCGATCGATCTTGTTCAACACGTCGATCATGGTGTGCTCGATGGCATCGGCCAAGCCGAGCTCGCGCAGCACTGTGTGCACGTCCTCGCGCTGGGTCGCTGTCTCCGGATGCGAGATGTCCCGGACATGCAGCAGCAGATCGGCCTCCTCCACCTCCTCGAGCGTGGCCCGGAAGGCGGCGACCAGATCGGTCGGCAAGTCCGAGATGAAGCCGACCGTGTCCGACAGGATAATCTCGCGGCCGGACGGCAGCCGGACCAGGCGCATGGTCGGATCGAGCGTCGCGAACAGCACGTCCTTCGCCATGACGGTTGCGCGCGTCAGCCGGTTGAACAACGTCGACTTGCCGGCGTTAGTGTAGCCGACTAGGGCGACCACCGGATAGGGCACGCGCTTGCGCGCCCGGCGATGCAACCCGCGCGTGCGCTTGACGTCCTCGAGATCGTGGCGGATGCGGACGATGCGGTCGCCGATCAGCCGCCGATCCATCTCCAACTGCGACTCGCCGGGGCCGCCGACGAAACCGAAGCCGCCGCGCTGCCGCTCCAGGTGGGTCCAGGACCGCACGAGACGGCTGCGCTGATAGGTGAGCGCGGCCAGTTCGACCTGCAGCTGGCCTTCGCGGGTGCGGGCCCGCTCGCCGAAGATCTCGAGGATCAGGCCGGTGCGGTCGATGACCTTGCATTTCCAGGCACGCTCGAGGTTGCGCTGCTGCACCGGCGACAGCGCGCCGTCGACGAACACGAGAGCGATTGCTTCGGCGGCGATCAGTTCGCCAAGGGTGGCGACCGTTCCGCTGCCGATCAAGGTCGCCGGCGTGAATCGGCTGAGGCGCACGACCTCGCCCTTCACGACCGTCAGGTTGATGGCAAGCGCCAGTCCGACCGCTTCGGAGAGACGCGCCTCGGCCGTGCGACCGTCATCGCGGGCGCCGCGCAGTTGCGGCGTCAGAACGAGGACTCGGCCGGATGAGTCGGCGGCGCCGTTGCGAGAGGAAGTTCCGTTGGACCGCGTCACGCTATGGTCAGGCTTCTTCGCCCTCTTTGGTGCCCTCGAACAGCTGCACCGGTCCGGCAGGCATCACCGTGGAGATCGCGTGCTTATAGACCAGCTGCGAATGTGCATCGCGGCGCAGCAGCACCGAAAAATTGTCGAACCAAGTGACGATGCCCTGCAGCTTCACGCCATTCACGAGAAAGATCGTCACGGGCATCTTGTTCTTGCGGATGTGATTCAAGAACACGTCTTGTACGTTTTGGGATTTTTCTCCAGCCATAGGTTCCCCCTATTATCATCAGCTGTTATCGGGGCCCAATCTTGTTGGGGTCCGGATTGCGGACCCATCATCAATGCGGGCGCCGAACCGATCAGAACTGCGACCGGCCCGCGAATTCATCGGTATCACAATTCGAGGCCTTGGGAAACTCGGAGTTGTGCCACCAAATCGGCCAATCCTGCACAATTCTGCACGTGGCCGAGCGGCCGGCCGGAGGCGAATTCCTCCGCTCCGGGCGGGCGATCGCGCAGCAGCACGGGCGTGCATTCCGCATTGACGGCGCAGGTCATGTCGATGTCGGTATCGCCCACGAACCAGACCGCAGGTCCGCGCGCGACGCCGCTGCCGGCCAAGGCCATATCGACGGGCGCCACCGCGGGCTTATCGGCCTCCGCGTCCTGCGCGCCGATGAGGCGCTCGAAGTGGCCCGTCCAGCCGAGGTGCCCGGCCTCGATGCGGAGATATCGTCCGGCCTTGTTGCTGACGACGGCGAGATAGAGGCCGGAGCCGCGCAATTGGGTCAGCATACCGCCGGCACCTGGCATTTCCCGCAACTGCAGGAGATGCTCGCGCTCGAACGCGTCGCGGTAGGTGGCGATGGCCTCGTGCCAGCGCTCGCCGAACAGCCCGGGAAAGCTGTCGCGCAGCGAGGCTTTGATGCGATCGCGCGACTGCGCCATCGTCCAAGGCGGCTGGCCCATGGCGATCAAGGTCGCGCTCATGGCGCCGTGAATCGCGGCCCAGTTGTCGGCGAGCGTATTGTCCCAGTCGAACAGGATCGCGCGCGGCAGCGGCAGATCGTCGCCTCCGGTCATGACGGCGGGGCGGCGAGATGGCGCAGGTAGCCCGCGCGCAGCTTCATCGTCAGCGGGCCCGGCTTGCCATCGCCGATGGCTTGGCCATCGATGCGCGTCACCGGCAGTACCAGCGACGTCGTGCTCGTGAGAAAGGCCTCGGCCGCCTCCTTTGCTTCGGCGACCGAGAAGCGTCGCTCCTCGAAGACAATGCCTTGCGACTGAACAAACTGAAGAACCGAGAGCCGCGTGATGCCCGAGAGGATCGCGGCGCTCAGGTTGCGGGTGACCAGCCGGCCGGCGCGCGTGACGATCCAGGCATTCGTCGAGCTGCCCTCGGTGATGCAGCCATCGTCATCGACCAGCCACGCCTCGAAGGCCCCCGCCTCCGCCGCCGCCTGCTTGCCCAGAACATTCGGCAGCAGCGAGACCGACTTGATATCGCAGCGCCGCCAGCGGATGTCCGGCTGGGTGATGACCGCCACGCCGGCAGTCAACGCAGCGCCGGGCGCGGCCTTCTGCCGCTTGGTCGTGGCCACGAGCGACGGCCTCGCCGGCGCCGGCGCCGGGAACTTGTGGTCGCGCGCGGCCACGCCGCGGGTCACCTGCAGATACACCGTGCCGGCCGCCACGCCGTTGCGGTCGATCAATTCGCGCAGCACCAGCCGCAGGGCCGGGCGCGCCATCGGCCGGGGAATGCGCAGCTCCTTCAGCGAATAGTCGAGCCGGTCGAGATGCGGTTCCGCGTCGACGAGTCGGCCGTCATGGACCAGGATCACCTCATAGACGCCGTCGGCGAATTGATAGCCTCTGTCCTCGATATGAACCTGTGCCTGCGCATGCGGCACATAGCGACCGTTCACATAGGCATATCGCGGCATGCGCTTCTCTGTACCCTTGTTGCGCGATTTGTCGAGCGGCGGCGACCGGCGGTCAGTCCTCGGACGACCGCTCGTTGGACGCGATGCCGAGCGCCCTGAGCTTGCGATAGAGGGCCGAGCGCTCCATGCCAATGAAGGCGGCCGTCTTCGCAATGTTACCGTCGAAGCGACTCACCTGGGCGTCGAGGTAGCGGCGCTCGAACAGCTCGCGCGCCTCCCGCAGCGGCACCGACATGATCTCGCCGTCGAACTCGCTGCGGCCGGTCGGATGCGAGATGCTGTCGATGTCCGCAGGCAGCATCTCGGCTCGGATGGGCTCCTGTACCTCGCCGGGCGCCATGATCAGCAGCCGTTCGACGGCGTTCTGAAGCTGCCGGACGTTGCCGGGCCAGTTGTAGGCCATGAGCATAGCCATGGCGTCGTCGGCGATCGCGCGGCGCGGCAGGCCCTTCTGCTCGACGGCCCGCTCGACGAAATGGCGAGCCAGGATCGGCACGTCCTCGCGCCGCGCGGCCAGCGCTGGCACGACGATGGGCACGACACTCAGCCGATAGAAGAGATCCTGGCGGAAGCGCCCCTCGGCCATCTCCAGCTGCAAGTCGCGATTGGTCGCCGCGATCACGCGCACATCGACGGATACGCGGGTCTTGCCGCCGACCCGCTCGAAGGTCTGCTCCTGCAGCACGCGCACCATCTTGCCCTGGGTCTCCAGCGGCAGGTCCGAGACTTCGTCGAGCAGGAGCGTGCCGCCATGGGCCTGTTCGAACGTTCCGAGCGACGCTGGGATCCCCGGCCCTTCGGCGCCGGCCTCCGTGCCGAACAGCTCGATCTCCACCCGCTCCGGCCGCATGATCGCGCAGTTCAGCACGACGACCGGGCCGTCGGCGCGCCGCGATTGCTGATGCAGCAGCCGCGCTACGACCTCCTTGCCCGAGCCGGCCGGGCCGGAAATGAGCACGCGGCTGCTGGTGGGCGCGACGCGCTCGATCGCCTGCCGCACAGCGGCTATCGGAGATGACGTGCCCAGCAGTTGCACTTCGCTCCCGAGCTTGCTGCGCAGCTCTTCATTCTCGCGCTTCAGGCGCGCCTCGGTGACGACTTTCTCGACGCGCATCAGCAGGTGATCGGCCTTGAACGGCTTCTCGATGTAGTCGTTGGCGCCCAGCTTCACGGCCGCGAACGTCGTTTCGTAGTTGCCGTGGCCGCTGATCATGACGACGGGAAGCGTGGGATGATCGCGCCTGATGACCTCGAGCAGCTGCAGACCGTCGAGGTCGCTGCCTTGCAGCCAGATGTCCAGTACGACCAGACTGGGGCGCCGCCTGGCGATGGCTTCCAGCGCCGCCGCACTGTCGCCGGCGTCGCGAGTTTCATAGCCTTCGTCGGCCAGGATGCCGCCGATCAGCATGCGGATGTCGGCTTCGTCGTCGACGATGAGGATTTCAGCTGCCATGCGACCGCGCCAATTCGCCGTTCCGAGCGTCCGTTCCGGCCCCGTCCTCCACGCGCGAGTGCCGGAATGTTACGCGGACGATCGCCCCGCCGCCCGGACGGTCGTCGAGTTGCAGCAACGCGCCATGATCCTCGACGATGTTCTTCACGATGGCCAGCCCCAGGCCGGTGCCGCGGGCGCGCGTGGTCACGTAGGGCTCCGTCAGCCGCTCCCGCCCCTGATCGGGCAGGCCGCGGCCATTGTCCTCGATGCTGAGAACGACGTCGTCATCGCTTTCGCGCAGGGCCAGATGGACCTGACCGGGCGGCTCGGCGGTGCCCGTCGCAGCGATGCGCGCTTCGATCGCCTCGGCGGCATTCTTGAGCAGGTTGGTCAGCGCCTGCCCGATCTGCTGCGCGTCGCAACTCAGCTCCAGGCCGTCGGGCGGCAGATCGGTGGAATAGGCGATCGCGGGATTGGCCGACTGTTGCAGGAAGATGGCCTGCAGGCACAGCTCGACCAGGTTCTCCTTCGCCATCACCGGCGCCGGCATGCGCGCGAACGCGGAAAATTCATCGACCATGCGCCCGATGTCGCCGACCTGCCGCACGATCGTGTCCGTGCAAGTGACGAAGGTCTCGGGATCGCTGACGATCTCCTTCAGGTATTTCCGCTTCAATCGCTCTGCCGAGAGCTGGATGGGAGTGAGCGGGTTCTTGATTTCGTGGGCGATGCGCCGCGCGACATCCGCCCAGGCCGCCTTGCGCTGCGCGGACAGCAATTCGGTCACGTCATCGAACGTGACGACGAAGCCGATCAGCCGCGTGGCCATGAACTCGGCGACGACCCGGACCAGCAGGGTGCGCGTCTCGGCGCCGCGGACGAGACTGATCTGCGACTCGGCGAGCCAGGACGGGCGCTGGCGCGCCGCCTCGACGAGCGACGCCATCTCCGGCACGACGGCGGCGATCGGCTCGCCGATCCGGGTCACGAGGTCAGTCGCCAGGAGGTCCGAGGCCGAGCGGTTCGGCAGATTGACGCAGCCCTGCTCATCCAGGCCGATGACACCGGCGGAGACACCGGCAAGCACGACCTCCGTGAACCGGCGCCGTTCCTCGACCTGCAGATTGGCTTCAACGAGCTCATTGCGCTGGCTCTCAATCTGCCGCGTCATCCGATTGAAGGCTTGGCTCAGGACACCGATCTCGTCGCCTGGATCGCCCTCCGGCACGCGCGTGCCGAGGTCGCCGGAGCCGATACGACCAGCGGCCGTCACCAGGCGGCTGACCGGCTCTACCAAGCGCGTCGCGAGCATCATTGCGGCCCAGATGGCCGCAAAAAGCAGCAGCAAGGCGACGATCACGAAAATCAGGGAGAACGTCGTCAGGACCGAGCCTCGTTCGCCCTGCATTTGTTCGTATTCTCGCACGGCAGCCTCGACATTGACCCCGTGGGCGATGACGCGCGGATCCAGGATACGCTCGGTGTAGACGAACATGTCCTGCTCCGGATCAAGCAACGCCAATCCGCGGATCCGATCGTCGGGTGGATTGTAGATCACTGCTGGCGTGCCGCTGCCATCGCGTGCGGTCTCGTATTTGTTGGGCGCAATCTTCAGAACCGCCGGCGCTTGGTTGTCCAGCGCACCCTGCGCCAGGACGTTGTTGTTACCGTCGATGATAGCCACGGTATCAAGCCGGAAGGCACGTCCCTGGGCGGTCATCACCTTCTGGTAGATGTCCGCCTTCCCCAGGTCGATCGGACCAGGACGCCTGAGGTACAGCGCGATCGTTCCGGTTCCGTTGACAACGCCTTCCTGGTTCTCGCGCAGATAAGCGGTAGCGATGAACAGGGATTCGTTCACGGCCGTGCGGACCCGCACGCTGAACCAGCTATCCAAGCCGAACACGAAAAACAGGAACGAAAACGTCGAAATAATGACCGCCGGCGCCAACGCGACCAGGCTGAACCATAAGACGAGCCGCACCCGCAGTCGCGCGCCGACAAGGCCGCGACGCCGAGCCAGCCAGAGTTGGAAGAGTTGCCAGGCAACGATCCCGGCGAGGAGGGACAGCAGGACGAGATCGAGGCGCCGCAGCAGGAACTGAGTTTCCGCTCCAACGGCTATCGTTCCGGTCGTCGCCGCATATGTCGCGATCCCCGACGCCAGGGCCGACACGAGCAGCCCGACGGTCAGAAATCGGCGCAGCGCCGGCTTGTTCCGCATCTGAAACAGGCGCGAGAACATCCGTGCGCCAAGACTGCGCATGTCGGCGACGAGGCGCGCGCGTCCTCGCGCTACGTCCGGTGTGGAGGTTGGCACGATGACCGACCGAATCAGTTATCCGGCCGTCATTTTAAGTCGCGCGCCACTTTGATGTCCAATTCTCGGATTTTCTTGCGCAGGGTGTTGCGGTTGAGGCCCAGCAGACCGGCCGCCCGGATCTGATTGCCCCGCGTGGCCTCCAGCGAGAGCGAGATCAGCGGGCGCTCGATCTCGCGCAGAACCCGGTCGTAGAGACCGCGCGCCGGCAGGCTGCCGCCGTGGGCGGTGAAGTAGCGCCTTAGATGCAATTCTGCGGCCGTTCCCAAGGAGTCGCCGGTCGACGGGCCGGCCTCGGCCGCCGAGTGCGACAGCTCGCCGTCGACGGCATCGGCATGAATGACCTCGGCGCTGTTGAGGACCACGAGGCGCCGGACCAGGTTCTCAAGCTCGCGCACGTTGCCCGGCCAGCTGTAGCGCATCAGGCGGTCGAGGGCGCCCCGGTCGAGCGACTTGGCGCCCAGCCCCTCGCCCCGGGCGGCCTCGAGGAAGTGGCGGACCAGGTCCGGGATGTCCTCGGTGCGCTCGCGCAACGGCGGCAGCCGGAGCGGCACGACATTGAGGCGGTAGAATAGATCTTCACGGAACAGGCCGCGCCGGATCAGCTGCCTGAGATCGCGATGGGTGGCCGCCACGATCCGCACATTGGCACGCATCGGCGTGCGGCCGCCGACCGAGGTGTATTCGCCTTCCTGCAGGACCCGCAGGAGACGGGTCTGCGCCTCCGGCGGCATGTCGCCGATCTCGTCGAGGAAGAGCGTGCCGGCGGCCGCCTGCTCGAAACGGCCGATGCCGCGCGCAAGCGCGCCGGTGAAGGCGCCCTTCTCGTGGCCGAACAGCTCGCTTTCGATGAGCTCGCGCGGGATCGCCGCCATGTTGATGGCGACAAAGGGTCCATTCCGCCGCTTCCCGTAGTCGTGGAGCGCCCGCGCCACCAGCTCCTTGCCGGTGCCGGACTCGCCCGTGATCATCACCGTCAGGTCGGTCTGCATCAACCGGGCCAGGACGCGGTAGATGTCCTGCATGGCCGGGGATCGGCCGATGAGCGGCAGGCGCTCTTCGTCGGCCCTGGCTTCGCCATCGGTGAGCGGCGCATGGGGCTGGGTCAGCGCCTTCGCGACGATGCCGATCAGCTCGTTCAAATCGAACGGCTTCGGCAGGTAATCGAAGGCGCCGCGCTCGTGGGCGCGCACGGCCGTCAGGAGCGTGTTCTGCGCGCTCATGACGATGACGCGCAGGTCCGGCCGGCGCTTGCGGATGCGCGGCACCAGATCGAGGCCGTTCTCGTCGGGCATGACGACGTCGGTGATGACGAGATCGCCGACGCCGTCGTCGACCCATTGCCAGAGCGTCGCCGCCGTGCCGGTCGTGCGCACGTCGTAGCCAAGCCGGCCGAGAGCCTGATTGAGCACGGTGCGGATGGCGCGGTCGTCGTCGGCGACCAGGATGGTGGCGGCGCTCACGCCTCGTCCTCCGCCATTGAGGACGCGGCCGGCAGCAAGACCTTGAAGACGGTCCGGCGCGGTTCGCTGTCGAATTCGATGACGCCGCCATGATCGCCCACGATCTTGGCGACCAGCGCCAGGCCCAATCCCTTGCCGCCGATCTTCGTGGTCACGAACGGATCGAACAGATGCGGCCGCAGGTCATCGGGGATGCCCGACCCGTTGTCCTCGACGGTGACGACCAGCGGCAGTTGCAAGCGGGTATCCCCGCCGGTCGGCGTCGCCACCCGCACGCCGTGCTGATAGCGCGTCGTCAGGGTGATCACCCCCTCCCCCGCCGTGGTCGCCTCGGCCGCATTCTTCATGAGGTTCATGAACAGCTGGATGAGCAGGTCACGATTGCCGAATACCGGCGGCAGCGACGGATCGTACAGCTCGACGAAGCGACAACCGGCGGCGAAGCCGCTCTCGGCCACGCGCCGCGTGTGTTCAAGCACGCGATGGATGTTGACGGCGTTGCGCTCGATCGGCCGATCGCCGGTGAACATCTCCATGCGGTCGATCAGCGCCACGATGCGATCGGCCTCTTCGCAAATCAGATGGGCCAGCTCCGCATCGGCCGGCGAGGCATCGCGCTCCAGCAATTGCGCGGCGCCGCGGATGCCCGACAGCGGATTCTTCAGCTCATGGGCCAGCAGCGCCGCCATGCCCGTCACCGAGCGCGCGGCGCCGCGGTGGGTCAGCTGACGGTCGATCTTGTCGGCGATCGAACGCGGATGCAGCGCCACCGTCAGGCCGCCCTCCATTTCGACAATCGGGACGACATCGATCGACACCAAATGGGCGCCGAAGCGCGGGCCGTCCAAGCTGACGTCGTATTCGGAGGTGCCCACGCCGGTCGCGCGCACCTGAGAGATCAGGGCCAGAAGAGGGCTGTCTGGCGGCAGCAGATCGGCGACCGAGCGGCCGATCAGCGACGCCGCGCTGGCCCGGAAGAACTGCTCGGCCGCGTTGTTGACGAGGTGCAGGCGATCCTCGCCGTCGACCAGGAAGACCGGCGCCGACAGGGCATTGAGAACGAGATTGGCGGTGGCCGCCGAATTGGTAATACGCTCCAACACGGGGAGGAGCCTCACCGATGCCACGGGCGCACTCATCGTCAGGCCGCCTGTCGCTCGGCGAGCGGGTAGTAGAAGGCGCGGATCGCCTCGATCACCGCGCTCGGATTGGCAATCCGATTGATAGCGGCACGGAACTCGCCCGAACCGGCCAACCCCTTGCTGTACCAGCCGACATGCTTACGGGCGATGCGCATGCCGGCTTCGCTGCCATAGTGCGCAAGCATGTCGCGATAGTGCTCCAGCAAGGTAGCGAGCTGTTCCGCCAGGGGCGGCTCGGCCAGCCGTTCGCCGGTCCGCAGGAAATGGATCACCTGCCGCAGGAACCAGGGCCGGCCATAGCAGCCGCGCCCGATCATCACGCCGTCGGCTCCGGATTCCGCCAACGCCCGGCGCACATCGTCGAGCGACAGGATGTCGCCGTTGACGATGACGGGGATCGGCACCGCCGCCTTCACCTGCCGGATGAAGGCCCAATCGGCGCTACCCTCATAGAACTGGCAGCGGGTGCGGCCGTGGACGCTGATCATCTTGATCCCGCACTCCGCCGCGATGCGCGCCAGCCGCGGCGCATTGCGGTTGTCGGCGTCCCACCCCGTGCGCATCTTCAGCGTCACCGGCAGCGAGACGGCCTTTACCGTCGCCTCCAGGATGCGCGCGGCGTGGGCCTCGTCCCGCATCAGTGCGGATCCGGCGTGGCCGCCCACGACCTTCTTCACCGGGCAGCCGAAATTGATGTCGATGAGCGCCGCCCCGCCGTCTTCGTTGAGCTTCGCTGCCTCGGCCATGACCTCGGGCTCGCAGCCGGCGAGTTGGACGGCCATGGGAAACTCCTCGGGCGTGTTCTGGGCCATCAGCAGCGACTGGCGCGATTCCCGTACCATCGCTTGGCTCGCGATCATCTCGGACACGACCAAGCCCGCTCCGCTGCGCTTCACCAGCCGACGGAACGGCATGTCCGTCACACCCGACATAGGCGCCAGGATGACGGGGTCGGTCAGACTCAGTGAGGCGATCTGGATGCCCATTATTTAGGCAATTCCTCCGAGTGCACAGATTTTGAGCGCGTAATATTGACTGCCACTATGGTGCAGCGCAACAAAAAAATCGTCGCGTCAGGCGAGGATCACGTCCCGGACGAACTTCACGCCGGGATAGGCCAATGTCACCAAGAGATAGGCCAGCAGAACGAATCGCGCGGCTTGGCGTCCGCGTACGCCGGTCCGATGGTGCACTGCGAGGAGGAGCACGATCACCACAAACGCACTCAGCGCAAATATCGTCTTGTGGTTGAGTTCCATGAGGTCGCCATTTTCGACGTATTGGGTCGCGGCACCCGTGAGCAGACCGAGACCGAGCACGATCCCGGAGGCGCCGAGCAACTGTAACAGCAGCGGCTCGGCATCGGCGACCGACGGCACCAATGCGGTCAATCCGCTGCGGCGCCGCCGCTTCAAAGCGCGTTCCCGCACACCCA
>JBGPEQ010000044.1:0-13389 GCA_041482855.1 Dongiaceae bacterium
GGTCGGGGTCCTGATGCGTCTCCATGAACACCGCCGCGACGCCGACGGCGACCGCGGCCCGGGCGATGACCGGCGCGAAACGGCGGTCGCCGCCCGAGACGGTGCCCTGCCCGCCCGGCTGCTGCACCGAATGCGTCGCGTCGATGACGACCGGATAGCCGGTCTGCGCCAGGATCGGCAGCGCCCGCATGTCGGTGACGAGGGTGTTGTAGCCGAACGACACGCCGCGCTCGGTCAGCAGGATGTTGTCGTTGCCGGCCCCGGATATCTTGGCGGCGACGTGCTTCATGTCCCACGGCGCCAGGAACTGGCCCTTCTTGACGTTGATCGCCCGCCCGGTCTCGCCGGCGGCACTCAGCCGATCGGTCTGCCGGCATAAAAACGGCGGGCTCTGCAGGACGTCGACGGCCTCTGCCACCGGCGCACATTGCAAGGGCTCGTGAACGTCCGTCAGGACCGGACAGCCGAAGCTTTCGCGCAGTTCGGCCAGGATCGGCAACCCCTTCTCCATCCCGATGCCACGCGGCGTGTCGGCGCTCGTGCGGTTGGCCTTGTCGAACGACGTCTTGTAGATGAGGCCGATGCCGAGCTTGCCCGTCAGTTCGGTGAGAGCCTGGCACATCTCGCGCGCGTGGGCGCGCGATTCCAGCGCGCAAGGTCCGGCGATGAGCGCCAGCGGCCGATCGTTGCCGATGGTGATATTGCCAATGGTGACGTGACGCGGTGCGGTCATCTCGTTCCCTGGTCCAATAACTCGAATTGTCACCCCCGCGAAAGCGGGGGTCCAGGGGCAACTGCCGGATATTGCCACCCCGGATTCCCGCTCTCGCGAGAACAACAAAACTGTGCGGGTTTAGGACGATCCTGCGCCGGCCGCAACGATCAAACCAACCGCGACTGCGCGATGGCCGCCTCGATGAACGACCGGAACAGCGGATGCGGCTCAAACGGCTTCGACTTCAGCTCGGGGTGGAATTGCACGCCGATGAACCAGGGATGGCTAGGCATTTCCACGATCTCCGGCAGGATGCCATCGGGGGAGAGACCGGAAAACCGCATGCCCGCGGCCTCCAGCCGCTCCTTGTAGTTGATGTTCACCTCGAAGCGATGGCGGTGTCGTTCGCTGATCCAGTCCTCGCCGTAGATCTCGCGCACCTGGCTGCCCGACTGCAGTCGGCATTCATAGGCGCCTAGGCGCATGGTGCCGCCGAGT
Organism: Dongiaceae bacterium; assembly: GCA_041482855.1. Classification (GTDB taxonomy): domain Bacteria; phylum Pseudomonadota; class Alphaproteobacteria; order Dongiales; family Dongiaceae; genus JBGPEQ01. Next base: position 1,214 of record JBGPEQ010000044.1, read on the forward strand.
TCGCTCTGCTCGTTGCGGCGCTCGACCTCGTTGCCGCGCGTCCACTCGGTCATCAATCCCACGACCGGCTCCGCGCAGGGGCCGAACTCCGTCGAACTTGCATTGCGGATGCCCGCAAGATGCCGCGCCACCTCGATGACCGCCATCTGCATGCCGAAGCAGATTCCGAAATAGGGCACTTTGCGCTCGCGGGCAAAGCGGGCGGCCGCGATCTTGCCTTCCGTTCCGCGCTCGCCGAAGCCGCCGGGCACAAGGATGCCGTGGACGTCTTCGAGACGCTGCACCGCGTCGTCGCTCTCGAAGACCTCGGAATCGATCCAGTTGAGCCTGACCCTCGAATTGTTGGCGATGCCGCCATGAGTGAGCGCCTCGCCCAGGGACTTGTAGGCATCGAGCAGCGAGGTGTATTTGCCGACCACCGCGATCGACACCTCGCCCTCCGGCTGCCGGATGCGCTCGACGATGCGATGCCAGGCGGCCACGTCGGGCTCAGGCGCCGTCAGCTCGAAATAGCGGCACACTTCGGTGTCGAAGCCCTGGCCGTGATAGGAGATCGGCACCTGATAGATCGTGTCGACGTCGAGCGCCTGGATCGCGCGCTCCGGCCGGATGTTGCAGAACAGTGCGATCTTGCGCCGCGCGTCGGCGGGGATCTCGCGATCGCAGCGGCAGAGCAGGATGTCCGGCTGGATGCCGACCGAAAGCAGCTCCTTCACGGAGTGCTGCGTCGGTTTTGTCTTCAATTCGCCGGCAGAGGGAATCCACGGCACCAGCGTCAGATGGATGAACAGCGTGCGCTCGCGGCCAAGCTCGTTGCCGAGCTGGCGGATGGCTTCCAGGAACGGCAGGCTTTCGATATCGCCGACGGTGCCGCCGATCTCGCAGATGAGGAAGTCGGCGTCGCCCGACTCGGCGAGGATGAACTCCTTGATGGCGTCGGTGACATGCGGGATCACCTGCACGGTGGCGCCCAGATAGTCGCCGCGCCGTTCCTTGGCGATCACAGTGGAATAGATGCGGCCGGTGGTGATGTTGTCGCTCTTGCGCGTGGCCACGCCGGTGAAGCGCTCGTAGTGGCCGAGGTCGAGGTCGGTCTCGGCGCCGTCGTCGGTGACGTAGACTTCGCCGTGCTGGTACGGGCTCATCGTGCCGGGATCGACATTCAGGTATGGGTCGAGCTTGCGCAGGCGCACCTTGAATCCGCGCGCCTGCAGCAGCGCTCCGAGCGCTGCCGCGGAGATGCCCTTGCCGAGTGAGGAGACCACGCCGCCGGTGATGAATATGAACCGCGTCATGGGGAACAACTTATGAAACGAGTCGGCGGTCGGCGGCAAGCCCTGTTCTGCCGCTATGGATGATCGCGAGCGAGCGTCGATCGCTGGACGCCGAGTCGGCTACTGATTGGTCGGCACTGCCGGGGCGCTCGGCGCCGTGCCGGTCGGGGGGGCCGTCCCGGTCGTCGGTTGTGTCCCGGTTGTCGATCCCGTCCCGGTCGCGGGCGCTGAGCTGCCTGCCGCCCCGCCGGTCTGATCCGGCGTCGGAGCCGCCGGCGCTTCGACCGGCGGCATTTCCGGAGTGATGATGGATTTGGACACGTGGTCATGCACGGCGATCCACGCCAGCACCAGGCTCGTCGCCATGAAGATGCCGGCCAGCCATCGCGTCGTCTTCGTCAGGAGGTTGGCGCTGCCACGGGTCGTCATGAAGCCGGACATGCCGCCGCCGCCGAGGCCGCCCATGCCGCCCTCGCTGCGCTGCAGCAGCACCACGCCGATGAGCGCCAGCGCAAGCATCATGTGGACGGTCAGGAGGATCACGGAGAACAGGCTGTGCATGATTGTCCTTGGGTTGGCCCCGGCAGGGAGGGCCTCGATGTCCAGCTACGACGGCCGGTTGAGGGGTTATTTAATGGGTCGGCGCCCGCTCCGCTAGGGACAACTTCGGGCGATCGCCCAGAAATCCCCGGCCTCCAGGCTGGCGCCGCCGACCAGCGCGCCGTTAACGTTTGCAATGGCAAGGATTTCCGCGGCATTCCCGGGCTTGACCGAGCCGCCATAGAGCAGCCGCAGCCGCTCGCCATCGCCCACCCGGCTTCGCGCCAATGTCCGCAACTGCGCGTGGACCGCCGCAATCTCCGCGCTCGTCGGCACCTTCCCCGTCCCAATGGCCCAGACCGGTTCATAGGCCACGACCGTGTTCGCCGCCGTCGCTGCCGCCGGCAGCGAGGCGCGAAACTGCCGGTCGACGACCGCGGGCGTCTCGCCGCCCGCCCGTTGCGCCTCGGTCTCGCCCAGGCAGACGATGGCGGCGAGGCCGGCGGCATGGGCCGCCTCGGCCTTGGCGCGCACCGCCTCGTCGGTCTCGCCATGCTGCGTCCGTCGTTCGGAGTGGCCGACGATGACGTAGCGGCAGCCGACATCCGCCAGCATCGCCGCGCTGATGTCGCCGGTATGGGCGCCGCTCGCCTGACGATGGCAATCCTGCGCGCCCAGCCGCACCGGGCTGTCGGCGACGATGTCTGCCAGCACGGTCAACAGCGTCGCCGGCGGGCAGATCACGAGTTCGCAGCGCAACTCGGCGCTCTCGCTGCGGCGCGCCCGCCGCACGAGTTCGCCCGCCAAGGCCGCGCCGTCGGCGCGGCGGCCATGCATCTTCCAGTTGCCGGCAATCAGCGGGCGGATCGGGTTGCCATCGGCGGGCATGAAAGGCGCTTGCGGTGCTGTTTCGGCGCCGGCTCGTAACACAGGCGACCGGCGGAGACCAGCCGCAATTCCGGCGCATTTGCGGGCATTTCCGGGTTGCCGCTACGCCAGACCGCACCTATGATGCGCGCCGCTCGGCGCCCGGCCCGACCCACAGTCAGATTCACAGACGCACGCTCACCGAACATGCTGATTTCGCTTCGCTCGAAAGGCGCCTCCTGGGTCGTCAAGATTCTGTTCGGGCTCCTCATCGTGTCCTTTGGCTTCTGGGGCATTCCCGAAACATTCAGGCACTTTCAGTCGGAACCGGTCGCGGCGACTGTCGGCAGCACGCGCATCACGGCCGAAGAGCTGCGTCGGGCGTTCGACTTCAATATGAAGAACCTGCAGAGAAGAACGGGCAATACATTGGATCCAGAGCTGGCGCGTCAGCTCGGCCTGGCCGACAAGACGCTCGATAGCTTGATCGAGCCCGCGCTCCTCGAGGTCTATGCCGTCGATCTCGGCATGGCCGTGCCGGATGACCTGCTGGAAAGGGCGATCAAATCGACCCCGTCGCTCCGCGACAGCAGCGGCAATTTCAATCAGCAGGCACTCGATACCTACCTGCGGGACCGCGGCTGGACCCGGGCCGAGTTTGCCGCCTCCACCCGCCGCGATGTTCTCACCTATCAGTTCCTGCGCGCCATCACGGTGGGCGTGCAGATGCCCCGCAGCTTGACCGAAACGCTCTACGCCTATCGCTCCGAGCAGCGCATTGCCCAGACCCTGGCGATTGCGGACAGCACCATCACCGATGTTGCGACGCCCGACGACGCGGCGATCACGCAGTTCCACAAGGACAACACCGACCGCTATCAGGCCCCGGAATATCGCGCGATTACCTTGGTTCGCCTCGACCCGGAGGACTATGCGAAGAAGTACGCGATCACCGACGAGGCCGTGCAGAAGGAATACGACTCGCGCCAGAGCGAATTCCAGATTCCGGAGAAGCGCGCCATCGTCCAGGCCGTCCTCCCGGATGAGGCCGCCGCGAAAGACCTTGCCGACAAGGTTCGGCAGGGCACGCCGTTCGCCGACGCGGTCAAGGCCGCTACCTCAGGCGATCCCATTGAAGTCGGCACCCTCACGCAAAGCGATCTGCAGGACCAGCTGGCGACTGTCTTCTCCGATGCGGCGGCGGGTCGCGACGCGGCCGAGGCCCTGTTCGCGACGACCGTCGGCGGCGCGACCGATCCGGTCAAGGGCGCGATCGGTTGGCAAGTGCTGAGCGTAAGCAAGATCGAGCCCCCCAAAGTACAGCCCCTGGACGACGACCTGCGCGCCAAGCTGAAGCGTGCCCTCGGCGTCCGCCAAGCGATCGACGAGTTGGCCGACGTAGGCAATCAGCTGGACGATGAACTGGGCGGCGGCACGGCCTTGGCCGACGCCGCCGGCAAGCTCGGCCTTCCCGTCACGAAGATCGCCGCCGTGGACAGCACCGGCAAGGATCCGGATGGCAAGGAGGTCGCCGACCTCATGCGCGATCAGGGCCTGGCGCTGAAACTTGCCTTCGCGACCAATGAAGCCGACGACAGCCCGCTGACCGACCTGCCGAACGGCGGCTATGCGATCCTCCACGTTGACAACATTCAGCCGGCGGCCACGCGCCCGCTCGAAACCGTGCGCGACAAGGTGATCGTCGACTGGCAGGCGGTCGAGCGCAAGAAGGCGGCCGAAGCCAAGGCGCAATCCATCGTCGAGCGTATCAACGAGAGCGGCGAAAGCATTGGCACGATCGCGCGCGAACTCCGTGTCCCCGTCCTGGTGTCGCAGCCTCTGCAGCGCACCGGCAACGATCCCGAGGCCAATGTCGGCGGCACGCTCACGGAGATGTTGTTCGCGGCCAAGGCCGGCGAGGCCGTCGCCGATCGCGCGCCGGCCGACAATGCCGCCGTGGTCGCCGTTCTCGTCGAGGTAAAGCCGGCCGACATTTCGGCCTCCGGCGATGATCTCGACAAGTTGCAGCACGAGCTCGGCCGGTCCATGGGCGGCGACCTCTACGAGCAGTTGAGCGCCGATCTCAAGGAGAAGTTCGGCGTGTCCCGGCACCAGGACATCATCGACTCGCTCTACGCCAAGTAGATGCAGATCCAGCCGAGCCCGGAATCCTTCAGCGCCGCCTACGCGACCGGCCGGCCACAGGTGGTCTGGACGACGCTGGTCGCCGACCTCGAGACCCCGGTCTCGGCGATGCTCAAGCTCGTCGACGGCCGCCCCAACAGCTTCCTGCTCGAATCCGTCGAGGGCGGCGCCGTGCGCGGCCGATATTCCTTCATCGGCCTGAAGCCGGACCTGATCTGGCGCTGCCGCAAGGGCAAGGCGGAGGTCAACCGGCGCGCCCGCTTCGACGCATCCGCGTTCGAGCCGACGGCCGATGATGCGCTGGCATCGCTGCGCAAGCTGGTTGCCGAATGCCATATCGACGTGCCGCCGTCCCTGCCGCCCATGGCGGCCGGACTCTATGGCTATCTCGGCTACGACATGGTCCGCCTGATGGAGCGGCTGCCGGACAATAATCCCGACTCGCTCGGCGTGCCCGAGGCGATCCTGCTGCGCCCGACGGTGATCGCGATCTTCGACAACGTCGAAGACCTGGTGACTGTCGTCACTCCGGCCTGGCCGGCCGCCGGCCTCGATGCCCGCGCCGCCTACGGCCAGGCCTGCGAGCGGCTGGCCGATGTGGTCGCGGATTTCGATCGCAGCCTGCCGCACCGGCGCGACGACGGCCTCGATCTCGCAGACCTGCCGGAGCCGACGTCGAACATGACGCGCGAGCAGTACCATGCCATCGTCAAGAAGGCGAAAGAGTACATCTACGCCGGCGACATCTTCCAGGTCGTGCCGTCCCAGCGCTTCCAGGTGCCGTTCCAGCTGCCGCCCTTCGCGCTCTATCGCGCGCTGCGCCGGCTAAATCCCTCGCCCTTCCTGTTCTTCCTCGATTTCGGCGGCTTCGCCGTGGTCGGCTCGAGTCCGGAGATTCTGGTGCGGCTGCGCGACGACAAGGTCACGATCCGCCCCATCGCCGGCACCCGCCCGCGCGGCGCCACGCCGCAGGAGGACCGCGAGCTGGCGGCCGACCTCCTGGCCGATCCCAAGGAGTTGGCCGAGCACCTCATGCTGCTCGATCTCGGCCGCAACGATGTCGGCCGCGTCGCGCGGATCGGCACGGTCAAGGTCACCGAGCGCAACGAGATCGAGTTCTATTCCCACGTCATGCACATCGTCTCCAACGTCGAGGGCGTGATCGAGCCGCAGCATGACGCCATCGACGCGCTCATCGGCGGCTTCCCCGCCGGCACGGTATCGGGCGCGCCGAAGGTGCGGGCCATGGAGATCATCGACGAGCTGGAGCCGGAGCGCCGCGGCGTCTATGGGGGCGCCGTTGGCTATTTCGCCGCCAACGGCTCGATGGACACCTGCATCGCGCTCCGCACCGCCGTGGTGAAGGACGGCGTCATGTACGTGCAGGCCGGCGGCGGCGTGGTCGCCGACAGCGATCCCGAAGCCGAATATCAGGAAACCCGCAACAAGGCCCGCGCCCTCATCCGCGCCGCCCAGGAAGCCGTGAAGTTCGCCGCCCGCCGGGGCAACTGAGGCCCGCGGTCACTCCGTCGCCGGAACTTCCGAGACCGGACCGACGGCTTGGTACGAAACGGCCTGTCCCCTCGCCGCCAGGTTCCGTTCGACGATCCGGCTGATCGGCACCAAGGCGAAGCCGCGCTGGCTCAGCGTGGGCAGCCACTGCTCGAGCGCCGCGATCGTGCCATCATGGGGATGGCCGATGGCGATGGCGAAGCCCGTTCGGCGGGCATCCGCCTCGGTCTTCGTGAGCTGCGCCCATACCGCCTCGGCCGACACCTCGTTGTCCAGGAAAACGTTCCGGCCGGCGAACGGCACGTCGTAGCGCACGGCCATGGCACCGCCGACCGTCGCCGCCGTAGTCCGCGAGTCCAGGAATAGCAGGCCGCGGCGATGCAGCTCCGCAAACAGTTCGGCCATGCCGGCGGGGTCCGCGGTAAAGCGGCTGCCCATATGGTTGTTGATGCCGACATAGCCGTCGAAGCGCGACAGCGCCCAATCGATGCGGCGGGCCAGCTCGTCCGGCGGGAGGTCAGGGCGGAGCACGTTCAAACCGGCATTGAGATGTCCGTCCAGCGGCTCCATGGGAACATGCACGAGCAGCTCATGGCCGGCCGCGTGCGCCGCCCGCGCCTGCGCCGGCAGATCGTTCGCATAGGTCATGAAAGACAGCGTGAGCGGTCCCGGCAGCCGAACGACCCGATCGGCATTGCGGCGATCGAGGCCGAGATCGTCGATCACGATCGCGATCATCGGCCGTGCCTGCGGATCGAGCACCGCAACGGCATTGCGCCGCCAGGCGGGATCTTCCTGCGGGAGAGGAGCGGGGATAGTCGGCAGCAGCACCGGGACGGGCGCCGGCGGCAGCAGCTGCGCATGCACAAATCCGTGCCAATCGTCGGCATCCGGTTCGGCTGCCTCCGGCGCCTGCAACGCCAGGGGCTGTGGCGCGTCGTTCTTGAACGCGGGTGGCTGCAGCGTGGGTTCGGGACCAATGGTCCACGGCACGGCAATTGCGGCGAGTGCCAAGGCAGCTAGGCCAAGTGCGATCCGCAACCTGCCGACGACGTTCCGGCGCGGCCGCGACGGAACAGGCGGCGGCGCCGGTGGTGCCGGCGGCAGGGGATTCCGCAATCCCACCATCTCCCGAACATCAAGTCTTGGCACCGGAAGCCCCGCTGGCGTACAGGTTGTGCGCCGTCCTTCGCCCCCTATGGCAGGCCGACCGCGCTTGATATAACATGCCGCAGCAGTTGCGGCGTAATGGAAACTCCACTCGGCAAGCCACGAAAATGTTTCTCTTAATCGACAACTACGACAGCTTCACCTACAACCTCTACCACTTCCTGGGCGAGTTGGGCGCGCGCTTGACCGTGAAGCGCAACGATGCGCTCACGGCGGCGGACGCCATGGCCATGGCGCCCCAGGGCATCATCCTGTCGCCCGGCCCTTGCACGCCCAACGAGGCCGGCATCTGCCTCGACCTCATCAAGGCCGCCGCCGGCAAGGTTCCCGTCCTCGGCGTCTGCCTCGGGCACCAGGCCATCGGCCAGGCCTTCGGCGGCAAGGTCATCCGCGGGCCCGTGCCGATGCATGGCAAGCTCAGCCAGATCAGCCACCGCGGCAAGGGCATTTTCGAGGACATACCGCCCCGCTTCACGGCTACCCGTTATCATTCGCTGATCGTCGAGCGCGCCTCCCTTCCGAGCTGCCTCGAGATCACCGCCGAGACCGACGACGGGCTGATCATGGGCCTGGCCCATCGCGAGCTGACGATCCACGGCGTGCAGTTCCATCCCGAGAGCATCGCCAGCGAGCACGGCCACAAGCTGCTCGCCAACTTCCTGCGCATCGCCGGCCACAATGCGCCGGCGACCCTGGCTGCGGAATGACGACGGAGATCCCGGACTTCAAGGCCCTCCTGAGCGTCGCGGCGGCCGGGAAGTCGCTCAGCAGCGAGCAGGCCGAAGCGGCGTTCGACATCATGATGTCCGGCAACGCCACGCCCTCGCAGATGGGCGGCTTCCTGATGGCGCTGCGGGTGCGCGGCGAGACGGTCGAGGAGATCACCGGCGCTGTCCGCGCCATGCGCGCCAAGATGACGCGCATCGAGGCGCCGGCCGGCGCCATCGACACCTGCGGCACCGGCGGCGATGCCGCGGGCACCTGGAACATCTCGACCGGCGCCGCCATCGTCGTGGCCGCCTGCGGCGTGCCCGTGGCCAAGCACGGCAATCGCGGCCTCTCCTCCAAGAGCGGCGCCGCCGACGTCTTGGGAGTGCTCGGCGTCAACATCGATGCCGACATGGCCTTGGTGAAGCAGGCGCTGTGGGACGCCAACATCTGCTTCATGATGGCGCCGCGCCATCACAGCGCCATGCGTCACGTCGGCCCGACGCGCGTCGAACTGGGCACGCGCACCATCTTCAACCTGATGGGCCCGCTCTCGAACCCCGCGGGCGCCGGACGCCAACTGACCGGCGTCTTCGCGCGCGCCTGGATCGGCCCGCTGGCGGAAGTGCTGGGCAAGCTCGGCGCCGAGCGTGCCTGGGTCGTCCACGGCAGCGACGGCATCGACGAGCTCACGACCACCGGCCCCTCCTACGTCGCGGAATGGAAGGACGGCAAAGTTACGACCTTCGAGGTGACGCCTGAGGAGGCCGGCCTGCCGCGCGCCACCGCGGCCGATCTCAAGGGCGGCGATCCCGCCACCAATGCGCTCGCCGTGAATGCGCTGCTTGACGGTCATCCCGGCGCCTATCGCGATATCGTGCTCTACAACAGCGCGGCCGCCCTGCTGGTCGCCGGCAAGGCCGCGACCCTGCGCGCCGGCGTGCAGATGGCCGCCGCAGCGATCGCGAGCGGCAAAGCGCGCGCGACTCTCGAAAAGTTGGTTGCCATCACCAACAGCAAGCCGGCCGCGGTGTGATCAAGAAAGATTTACCACAGAGCGCACAGAGACCACAGAGAAAGGATGACGAGCGACAACCGAGATCCGCTGACCGACAAGGTCATCGGATTAGCGATCGAAGTACACCGATCACTAGGCCCGGGATTGCTCGAATCCGCCTATGAAGAATGCCTATGCTACGAGTTCGCCCAGCATGGAATCTCGTTCGAGCGTCAAGTACCCCTGGCTATCCACTACAAGAACGTCCGCCTTGACTGCGGTTATCGCCTGGACATCGTCGTGGAACGCAGCCTCATTCTGGAGATCAAGTCCGTCGAACAACTCTCACGACTGCACGAAGCTCAATTGTTGACGTATCTGAAGCTCAGCGGAATCCACACTGGCCTCTTGTTGAACTTCAATGTCAAGCTCATGAAAGAAGGCATCAAGCGCCTTGTTTTCTAGAATCAACCGACTCTGTGTACTCTGTGCTCTCTGTGGTGAATCTTTCTTTCTAGGTCGATTCGAATGAGCGACGTTCTTGCCACCATCTGCGCCGAGAAGCGCCAGCATATCGCGCGCCGCAAGGCGGAGCGGCCGCTCGCAGCCCTCCTCGCCGCCGCTCGCACGCAGGCGCCGCCGCGCGGCTTCGCCGACCGCCTCGCCAGTGAGGTCGCGCAGGGCCGCTACGGCCTCATCGCCGAGATCAAGAAGGCGTCGCCGAGCAAGGGCCTGATCCGCGCCGATTTCGATCCGGTCACTCTCGCCCGCGCCTACCAGAGCGGCGGCGCCACCTGTCTGTCGGTGCTGACGGACGAGCCCTATTTCCAGGGCCGCGACGAATATCTCACGGCCGCCCGCGCCGCCGTCGATCTGCCGGCCCTCCGCAAAGACTTCATGCTCGATCCCTACCAGATCGTCGAAGCCCGCGCCCTCGGCGCCGACTGCGTGCTGCTGATCATGGCGGCTCTCGAAGACGCTCAAGCCGCCGAGCTCGAAGCCGCTGCGGTTGAGCACGGCATGGACGTCCTCGTCGAGATCCACGACGCTGCCGAACTCGACCGCGCCCTCAAGCTCAAGGCCCGCCTCCTCGGCATCAACAACCGCGATCTCAAGACTCTTAAGGTCGATCTGACAGTCACCGAGACGCTGGCTTCGCGTGTTCCCAAGGATCGCCTGCTCGTCGCCGAGAGCGGACTCAACACTCCCGCCGATCTCGCCCGCCTGCACAAAGTCGGCGCCAGCATCTTCCTCGTCGGCGAGTCGCTCATGCGACAGAACGATGTGGAAGCTGCAACGCGGGCATTGCTCGCCGATCGCCCGCAGGCTTGGATCAGCGCCGCGCGTGCTTCGACAAGCTCAGCATGAGGACTTTCTTTGTGCCACGAAGATTTCCCCTCATCCTGAGCCTGTCGAAGGACGCGCGATCGGCATGCCGCGATCGTCAACCGACCCTTATCAGCGTTCAAAAGCGTTCATCTGCGGCTCACTAAGGATGCCCCGCCTCACCCACTTCGACTCCAAGGGCAACGCCGCCATGGTCGACGTCACCGCCAAGGCGGTGACCGAACGCACCGCCACGGCGAAGGGCGCAGTCCTCATGCAGCCGGAAACCATCGCCCTGATCGCCGCCGGCGGCGTGAAGAAGGGCGACGTGCTGTCGGTGGCGCGGCTCGCGGGCATCATGGGCGCCAAACGCACGCCCGATCTCATTCCGCTCTGCCACCCGCTGGCGCTGACCTCGGTGCAGGTCGATCTCGCCATCGACAAGAAGCGCAGCGCCGTCGATATCACCGCCACCTGCAAGCTCGCGGGCAAGACCGGAGTCGAGATGGAGGCGCTCACCGCCGTCGCCGTCGCCGCCCTCACCGTCTACGACATGTGCAAGGCGGTCGATCGCGGCATGCGCCTCACCGAGATCCGCCTCGTCGAGAAGCGCGGCGGCAAATCCGGCGCCTACAGGGCGCGCTGATGCTGTCGGTGGCCGAAGCCCGCGCGCGCATCGTCGCCGCCTTCCATCCGCTGGGGAGCGAGCAGGTCGGGCTCCTGAACGCGCTCGGCCGCGTGCTCGCTGCCAACGTGGCGGCGCGCGTCACCCAGCCGCCGGCGACAGTCTCCGCCATGGACGGCTATGCCGTCCGCGCCGCCGACGTCGCGAAAGTTCCGGCCCGGCTCCGCGTCGTCGGGCAAGCGCCTGCGGGCGGCTCCTATGACGGACAGGTCAGCGCCGGCCAAGCCGTTCGCATCTTCACCGGCGGTCCCCTGCCCGCCGGCGCCGACACGATCATCATCCAGGAAGACACCGCCGCCGAAGGCGATCACGTCGTGGTGCGCGAGAGCGCGCCGCGCGGCACCTACGTCCGTCCCGCCGGCCTCGACTTCAAGGCCGGTGACGTCCTGCTGAAGAAGGGACGCCTGCTGACCGCACGCGATATCGGTATCGCCGCCGCCATGAATGTGCCGTGGCTCCCGGTCACGCGGCGGCCGCGCATCGCGATCCTCGCCACCGGCGATGAAGTGGTGATGCCCGGCGATCCCCTCGGCCCGCATCAGATCTTCAGCTCGAACGGGCTGTCGCTCGCGGCCTTCGTCACGGCCTGCGGCGGCGAGCCGATCCACCTGGGCATCGCGCCCGACAATCGCGCCGCCTTGCAAGCGATGGCCCAGGGCGCCGTCGGCGCCGATCTACTCGTCACCTCCGGCGGCGCCTCCGTCGGCGACCACGATCTGGTGCAGGCCGCGCTCGGCGAAGCCGGGATGCAGATGGATTTCTGGAAGATCGCGATGCGGCCGGGCAAGCCGCTGATGTTCGGCAACATCGGCGCCACCCGCGTTCTCGGCGTGCCCGGAAATCCCGTCTCGAGTCTCGTCTGCGCCACCATATTCCTGCGGCCGGCAATCGACGCCATGCTCGGCCGTCTGGTCGAAGCCGAGCCGCAGCCGACCGCCCTGCTCGGCCGCGA
>JBGPEQ010000045.1:0-13315 GCA_041482855.1 Dongiaceae bacterium
CTCGCTGCCGCCCTCGATCGTGGCCTCCGTGACGGCGGCGCTCGCCGTGATCGAAAGGCGACCGGACCTGCGCACGCGGCTATGGGCCAACGTCAACACGCTCTATGACGGCCTCAAGCGCCACGGCCTCTTGCTCGGGCCGCAGAAGAGCCCGGTCGTGGCCGTACAGCTACCGAGCCCGGAGCTGGCCGTGCAGGCCTGGCAGGCGCTGCTGCAGAGCGGCGTCTACGTCAATCTGGCGCTGCCGCCGGCGACTCCGAACGGCGCCTCGCTCCTGCGCTGCAGCGTGTGCGCGGCCCACAGCCGGCACCAGCTCGAGCGGGTGATCGAGACCATTACCGAAGTCGCCTACCAGATCGGCGTCCTCAGCGAGCCGGCACGCGCCGCCGGCTGAGCGCCGCAGGTTACCGAAAGGCGCCGCGCCGATAGAGTCGCCACGCCAACCCCGGCGCTGCCAACAGTGGATGGCGTCGCTGCCACGGCGTCGCCGTCTCCTTGACGCCGCTGTGGCGCTCGATCTTCCAGAGGATGTAATCGACGCCACCGTCGAAGGTGAACACGCCTTTGGCCAGACGCAGGATCGATAGCAGCTTGCCCACGAGGCGACGGGACCACCAGGCGGTCCCGGCGGTGCGGCTGGTGCGCGCAGCGGCCGGAACCGATAGCCGCCCGTCGGCCGTCGTTTGCACATCCAGCCCGGCCGCCCTTAGCGCGGTCTCCGTCATGCCGTCATAGCGCCCACGATCGACCTCGTAGATATGCCGGGCGCGGTCGGCACCCTCGGCGCGCAACTCCGCCGCATAAGTCGCCTGGAAGGCGTGCGTCCAGAATTCGGCGGAGGTGAAGCGATCGCCCGACAAGCCAAGCGTGCGTATTGCCAGTGTCGTTACTGCATCGGCCAATCCCGCAATGACAGCAGCCCGCACACCATCGTCGCGGACGTGAGCCAAGCGTACGGGCTGAGCGAAGCGCGCCCAGAAGTAGGAATGGAACGCGCGCGACGATACCGCGCGACGGAACTGCGGCAGAGACACGATGGCGTACTTTGCACGCAAGGTGAGGCCGCGCCAGGGAGTCTCGAGATAGAAGACGTTGGGCGGCAGGGCCGCGTTGGCGAGCGCGGCCAGCCGGCTTTCATAGGCTTGCCGGTAGTCGTTGACGAGCAGGTAGAAGTCGTACACGGGGTCCTCCGCGGCCGTCGGATCGGCTCGCCGCAGACAGGAGCCGTAGAACAGCACAGCCACGGCCGCACGGCCATGGCGCCAGACGATGGCTTCGACGAGAGCCGCCGCCGCCTCACCGATCGGCTGCCCCGCTTCAGTCCCGATCGATGCGCGCAGCGAGTCCAGGGCCGCGCTCACGACGTCAGCACCGCAGGAAGGTGACGCGGCGGTCGGCGCGCAACGTGACCGGCGTTCCCGGTTCCGGCGTGAAGATCTCGCCGTCGAATACGATCGGGCATTGGAGGCTCAATCGGCATTCGCCCGTCCAGCCGCTTTCATAGCCCCGCGCCGCCATCCATGGCCGCGGCCGGCCGCGGATGACCGGGAGCAAGGCGCGCCATAGGTGCTGTGGCGGAAAGCCGACGCTGGTGTAGCGCACGCCGCCGCTCCCCTCGCCCCAGAACGGCATGAGACCGAGGATCAGCCGCTCCAGCGTGGTCGCCATGAACAGCAGATAGTCGTCCGGCGCGGCCGCCCGGCCGTCAAGCTCCACCGCCATGCGTTCCGCCCGCGACAGCGGAGAAGAACCGTCCCGACCGGTCATGAGGCGGAACAGCGCGAGCCCAAGGCCCATCGCCAGAGCGAGATCGTGCTTGACGCCGGTCGGGTGGACCTGATGCCGAGCCATCATGACGGCGTGATAGAACGCCGCCGTGCCCAGGAACATGCCGTGGATCGGCGGCTCGCCCGGGGTCCGCCGCAACGAGAGGACCGAACGTTCCTGCGTTTCGCGCGCGGCCGTCGGGTCGGCGGCCATGCCGCACAGCCTGATCAGAGACCGCACGGGATCGCCTTGCAGGCCGACATCGGCGGCGATCAGGTTGGTCATGCCGCCGGGCAACACGGCGATTTGCGGCAACGGATCGAATTCCTTTCCGTTCAGCAGTTCGGTCAGGACCTTCTGCACTGTCCCATCGCCGCCGCTGACGACGAGCAGGTCGACCTCGCGGCGCGCGAAGTCGCACAGCACATCGGCGATCGCATGGACGGAATCGAGTTCGGCATGCAGCAGATCGGGATGGCCAGCCACGGCATCGCGCATCGCCGGCTGACGTTGCCGGTTGCGCTGGCTCAGGGGATTGCTGATCAGACCGGCGCGCATCATGCGGTGGCCGACGGCGCCTCCGCGAGCCAGGAGCGCACCGGTTCGCCCCTGCGCCGGCGCTGTTCGGCCTGCCAGATTCGCCAGAAGTGGAACGCCAGCGAGAGCACGGTCCACGCCGCGACGGCCTGGAGGCCGAGATCGGGACGAGCGGCGATCGTAGCCGCGGTCAGGATCGCCAGATTGGGATTGCGGCGGGCCGTGAACAGGCGAAAGGCGGAATCGAGCGGGCGCCAGGCGTGGACCTCGAAGCCGTAGCGCCAGAGGAAGAACCCTTCCTGCAGACGGCCGACGATGTAGCCGATGACGGCAGTCCAGACGGCGCCGGCGAGCCACAGCGCCTGCGACTGCGTCGCGCCGGCAGCGAGTCCGAGATACCAGGCGACATACCAGAACGGCGGATGCAGCAAATCGATGCCGTGATCGAAGACATTGCCGATCCGAGAAGAGGTAAGTGTGACGCGCGCGAGCTTGCCGTCGACGGTGTCGAGGAACGTCATGAGCCAGGCGACGACGAGGCCGGCGGCGAAATAGCCGCCGGCGAACAGCCACATCGCCAGAAGCACGAGTAGCAGGCTCGCCGCCGTCACCATGTTGGCGGAGATGCCGCGCGCCGCGCACCAGCGCGTGGCCCAGAAGGCGGGCCACGGCCATAGCCATTTGGTCACGAAGTCGGTGACGCCCTTGTAGGAGGCGCGGAACATCTGCCGCTCGGCCGCGAGCTGCGCGCCCGCCGTCAACGGCAGCGCGAACGGCACGGCGCGCTTGCGGAGAGCCTGATCGTAGGCCGATCCCAGTTCGGCCGGGCCTATGATCGCGAGGTCGACGGCCGCCAGCTCGTTCGGCGCGCTCTGCGGTTGTCGCAGCAGGCCGAGCACCTGTTCCACGCACTGTCGCGGAACATGCGCCGCAACCGCCGCGCGTCCGCCGTCGGCCAGCGTCACGACCAGCAGGCAATCGGGCGTGCGCACCAACGCCTTGATGAGGCTGTCCTCGAGCACGAAATCGGTGCGCAGCAGAATGAACGGCGCGGACGCGGCGGCTGGCGCCTCGCCTTCCGTCCGCAGAATTTTCACCCCGCACCGTGCAAGCGCACGCCGCAGTCTCTCCTCCTGCGCGAGGCTCCACAGCCGGACCTCACAGCGATTGACGAGGATCGCGATCGGCGACCGATCGGGCGGCGGAACGGCGGAATCGGTTGCGGTGCTGGTTTCGCTCATTGGGGGCATCGGGAGGGACGCCGCAGACTTAGCCGAGCGGGTGCCATCCCTTCAACCCCGCTACCCGACAAAGCTTGACCTGGAGCGCTCGGCGGGACATGAACGGGCATCAACATTTGTTACGTTCACGACGGAATGTTCACGCTCGCCCATCTCTCCGACCCTCATGTCAGCCCCCTGCCCCGGCCGCGCGCAACTGAGCTGGCGGGCAAGCGCGTGACCGGCTTCCTGTCCTGGACATTCCGTCGCAAGGCCATTCATGGCGGCGCGGTCCTCGACAGCCTGACCGCCGACCTGCAGGGGACCGCGCCGGACCACATCGTCGTCACCGGCGACATCATCAATATTTCCCTGCCCGACGAATATACGCAGGCCCAAGCCTGGCTGCGCAGCCTCGGGCCGCCCGAACGCGTCACCGCGATTCCCGGCAATCACGATGCCTATGTCCCCATCGACTGGCAGCACTCGATCGGGCTTTGGGCGGAGTACATGGCGGGCGCGCCGCCCGGCGAGGGAACGAGCGAGCGGCCGGTGCGCTCCGACGACGATTTCCCCTTCGTGCGCATCCGCGGCTCGCTCGCGCTGGTGGGCGTCTCGACGGCCTGCCCGATGCCGCCCTTCAGCGCGGCCGGGCGGATCGGCGAGCGGCAGCTGGGTGCGCTGAAGGAGCGCCTCCTGGAACTCGGACGCGACGGCCTCTTCCGCGTCGTCCTCATCCACCATCCGCCCTTCGACGGTCCCGATCAGCGGCGCAAGGGACTGCATGACAGCGCCGCCTTCCGCGCCGTCATCGCCGAGGCCGGCGCCGAGTTGGTGCTGCACGGCCACACCCATCGCTCCGGCCTGGCCAAGCTGCCGACGCCCGACGGCTTCGCGCCCGTCATCGGCGTGCCCTCCGCATCGGCCAAGTATGAGCATGACGGCCGCGGTCACGGCCAATATCACCTCTATCGCGTCGAACGCGACGGCAATGGCTGGCGCATCGACGTCGAAGTGCGCGGGGTGGTGCCGACGCTCGACAGCTTCGTGCGCGAAGGACAATTCTCGCTGGCGATCCCGCAATAATGCCACTGCCGCAAGGACGCCTGGCGGACAAAGTCGCCCTTATCACCGGCGCCGGCGGCGCGCAGGGCATCGGCTTTGCCTGCGCGCGCATCTTCGGCCGCGAAGGCGCCCGCCTCGCCATCAGCTCGACCACGGCCCGCATTCACGAGCGGGTGGCCGCTTTGAGCGATGCCATCGGCGTCGTCGCCGATCTCACCGACAGCGTCCAGGCCAACGCGGTGGTCAATGCCGTGCTGACGGCCTATGGCCGCATCGACCTGCTCGTCAACAATGCCGGAATGCTCAACGTCAACGAGGCGGAAGTGGCGCGCGCGCTGGCGGCCTTCACCGACGCGGAATGGCGCCGCGGCATAGAGATCAACCTGACGACGGCGTTCAACGTCACGCGCGCCGTGCTGCCGGGCATGGTCGCGCAGGGCTACGGCCGCATCGTCAATGTGGCCTCCGTGACTGGTCCGCTGGTGAGCAATCCGTGCTCGGGCCTCTACAGCGCCGCCAAGGCCGGCATGGTCGGGCTGACCCGCAGCCTCGCCGTCGAGGTGGCGCGCAAGGGCATCACCGTGAACGCGGTATTGCCGGGCTGGGTCCTCACGGGTTCGTCGACGGCGACTGAGGTTGTCGCCGGCGAGCACACCCCGATCGGCCGCTCGGGAACGCCGGACGAGGTGGCCGAGCTGGTCGCCTTCCTGGCCTCGGAGGCGGCCGGCTACATCACCGGCGCCGCCATCGTCATCGACGGCGGCAACAGCGTGCAGGAATACAAGGGGCCGGGCGAAGGCTACTACTGAGCGGGCGGAAAATGGCGGCTGAGAAAGGCTATTGGCGCGGCAAGACCGTGCTGATCACGGGCGGATCGGGCGGCATGGGCCGGGCGATTGCGAGCCGCTTCGCCGCCGACGGCGCCAACCTCTATCTCTGCGACATCAACCGCCGCTCGCTCGATGAGGCCGCGCGCGAGCTTGGCACGGCGAAGGGCGTCGAGGCCGACGTTACGCAAGTCGCAGACTGCGCCCGCGCCGTCGGCGCTGCCATCGACGGGAGCGGTCGTCTCGACCTCCTGATCAACGCCGCAGGCATCTGGACCGAGGGTCCGTCGGAGGCTGCGACGGAGGCCGAGTGGAACCGCATCGTCGACGTCAATCTCAAGGGCACGTTCTTCATGTGCCGCTACGCCATCCCGCACCTCGAGAAGACCGGCGGCAACATCATCAACATCAGCTCCGATGCCGGCGTCATCGGCAGCAAGGGGGCGGCGATCTATTGCGCCTCCAAGGGCGGCGTCAACCTGCTGACCAAATCCCTCGCCCGCGAACTGGCGGCGCGCGGCATCCGCGTCAACGCCATCTGCCCCTGCGACGTCGATACGCCCATGATCGAGTACCAGGCCAACACCTTCGGCGGCGGCGATCCCGAGGCCTACAAGCGCGCCCTGCTCGCGATCTATCCGCAGGGCGCCCGCGCGCGCTTCGCCACGCCAGCGGAGATCGCGGCGTTCGTCTATTTCGTGGCGTCGCCGGAAGCAGCGCCGATCACGGGCGCCTGCCTGTCGATCGATTTCGGCACCACCGCCGGTCTATAGCGCCGGCGTCATTCGACTGGCTTCAATCGATAGCGCAGCAGCTTCTTCGCCTTGGCCAGCTTCTTCTTCAGATCGCGCCGGTCGCGGGCGCCCAGGTGGATGAGGCCGTAGCGGTAGGAGTAGCTGTCCTGCGCCGATTCCGAGAGGCGGCCGCCGGCCTCGGTGGTCACGTAGACATGGACATCGGAGATGGCCGATTGCAGTCGCGCGATGTCGCGCGCTGTCGGCGCCCGCGTCACGATGTGATCGCGCGCGACCCGCAGGACGCAGCTGGCGGCGATGCGATGGCGACCGCGACGCCGCGTCATCGACGGCCGCTCCCCGGTCGCCACCTCGACGACATATTGGTGCGTCAGCGTTCCATCCACCTTTTCGAACAGATCCGAGAATTGCGGGCTGAAGCGCGGATTGATCTCGATGATCTTCGGCGTCTCGCCGCGTTCGTCGACAAAGAACTCGATATTGAAGAGGCCGTTGTCGAACCCGATGCGGCGCAGGGCACGCTGGGCGATGTCGACCATGTTCTCCTGCGTGGTCTGGCGCAGGCGGGACGGGTAGTCGAAACGCGCAAAACTGACTCGGTTCGGCATGCGAATGGAATCGACGACTCCGATCAGCGTCAGTTCGCCGCCGGACATCATGCCGTCCAACGTGCATTGGCGGCCGGCGAGCAATTCCTCGGCGATCAGCCAGTCCGCCCGGGCATTCGCTGCGTCGCCCGGAAGCGACGGACGCGCCATGTCCATCATCTCCTGGAAGGCCGCGGAATAGGCCGGCAGGCCGGCGCGCGAGAGCGCGACGGCACGCTCGAATTCGGCAAAGGACGCGATGCGGAAGCCGAGATAGGACATGGAGGATTTGATCGGCTTCAGCCAGAAAGGGAAGGCGAGCCGTAGATCGCCCGGCCGATGGGCGCGATGGGGATCGATGATCTGGAAGCGCGGCACCGCCTCCGGTGCTGCGGCCGCCTGCAGGAGGCGGCTCCAGGCCTTGTTGTTGCAGGCCACGACCGACGCCAGCGACGGTCCCGGCAGTCCCAACTTCTCGGCGATCGCCACGGCCAGCAGGCTCGCCGGATAATCGTCGAAGGCGACAACGCCGTGCACGCCGCCACCCAATCGCTTGGCTTCGGCGACCGCCGCGGCGACGAATGCCCGCGGACGGCACAGCTCGGGGTTGTCGGCCTGGGCGAAATCGCCCACCGGCAGGTAGCGGAAGCGCTGCGGTCGCTGGATCCGGCCCAGCCAATGAGCGTCGTGGTCCGTCACGCCGACGGTCAGGACCGTGCGCGGGCTCTCGTCGGCTGGGACAGTAGGGGCGGAACGCAGTCGTTTGCGCTGAGCCGCCTGGCGCGACCTGACGGGCATGCTGATGTTAAAATTTGTTGGCGTGAATCGTGAAGTCGGCAGAGTGGTGGCGGGCTGGATTGGGCTTTTACGGCCTGGCGACGGCCGAGTATAACGGGCCCGATGAAGACAATCGACCGCTACGTTCTGACCAAGACGCTCGGGCCCCTGTTCGCCTGCATCGCCATCGCGCTCATCGCGATGCTGCTCGAACGCATGCTCCGCCTGCTCGATTTCATGCTCGACAAGGGTGGGCCCTTCTACCTGGTCCTGAAGATGCTGGCCAACCTGATACCGCACTATCTCGGGCTGGCGATTCCGGCGGCGTTTTTCGTGGGCATGCTGCTGGCCGTCATGCGGCTGAGCGGCGATAGCGAGCTCGACGCCATCCATGCGATGGGGGTCGGGCTGCGCCGGCTGCTGCTGCCCCTGGTCGGCCTGGCGATCGTGCTCCTGGTTGCCACCGCCGTCATCATCGGCATGCTGCAGCCCTATACGCGCTACGCCTATCGCGCGCTCGTCTATGCGGCGACCCACACCGTCTGGAATAGCGCGCTCGAGCGCGGCACGTTCTTCACCGGTCTCGGCAATGTGGCGATCATGGTCGACGACATCTCCGACGGCGGCCGCAAGCTGACGGGCATCTTCCTGCACCGCACGGAAGACGATGGCAGCACGACGACGATCTCGGCCGAAGAGGGCCAGCTCTTCCGCTTGAAGAAGGACTTCAGCCTGGACCTGCAGCTGATCAATGGATCTTGGATTCGGTGCGACAGCAAGGGCGAGCACTGCTCGGTGCTCACCTTCGATAAGTCCGATGTGCCGCTCGATATGGCCCAAGGGCCGGTCCACCCGTTTGGCCCGCGTGGCGGGATCGTGAAGGAGCTGACGCTGCCGGAGCTATGGAGCGCCCGGAGCGACCCGCCGCCGAGCCTG
Organism: Dongiaceae bacterium; assembly: GCA_041482855.1. Taxonomy (GTDB): domain Bacteria; phylum Pseudomonadota; class Alphaproteobacteria; order Dongiales; family Dongiaceae; genus JBGPEQ01. The sequence goes on from JBGPEQ010000045.1 coordinate 8,472, forward strand.
ACGCGCCCGATGATCGCGGCGGAATTGAACTCGCGGCTCGTGCGCATCGTCTCGTTGCTTTTCTTGCCGTTGCTGGCGGTGCCGCTCGGAATCGTGTCGCGCCGCGCCCGCCGCAGCGTCGGCGTCGTGGTCGGCCTGGTGATGCTGATTCTCTTTCACAACGTGCTTCGATTCGGCGAGAGCATGGTCGAGACCGGCGCCCTGCCTCCGATCATCGGACTCTGGCTGCCGGGCGCGATCTTTGCAGCCATCGGCGGCTGGGCCTTCCATATGACGAGCAAGCGGCCGGGCTACAACCCGGTCAGTGCGACGCTCGATCGGACCAGCGACATCGTCGACGCCATTCGCCGTCGATTTGGCAGGCGGGGTATGCCCGCATGATGCTATCGACGGCCGGCAACTACGCTTCGCGCTCGCTCTTGAACCACCTGGCGATGACGCTCTCAGGCTTCGTGGCGTTCCTCCTCCTCCTCGACCTCATGAATCGCGGCGACGACGTCGTGCTGCGTCACGGTAAAAGCGCCCTGGCCCTCGCCAAGTATGCGGCCCTGCGGCTGCCCGATCTCGCCAGCTTCATTCTTCCCTTCGCCGTGCTGATCGCGTCCTTGCTGATGCTCGCGAAATTGGCGCGCAACAATGAAATCATGGCGCTGAAGGCCAGCGGCTTGTCCTTCTATCGTCTGCTGCTGAACCTGGCGCCGGCCGCGCTCCTGGTCGGTCTGCTTCATTTCATTGTCAGCGATCAGGTGGTGCCGCGCACCGCGCGGATCCTGCAGGAGTGGGATGCGGCCGCGCAACCGGCGGCGCCAACGAAAGGCGGGGCTGCGGACAAGGACGCCGAGACCAGTACATCCGGCAATATTCCGCTGACCCCGCCCTCGCCGGGAGCGAGCCGGTCGGGCGATTGGATTCGCGACGGCGACTCCTACGTTCGGATCGAGACGGTCCTGGCCGACGGGAAGGAACTTCGCGGCGTGACGATCTTCGAGCGTCAGGGTCACGCCGTCCTCAACGAGCGCCTGTTGGCCGAGCGCGCGCTCTTCGACGGTACGGGCTGGCGCCTCTTCAACGTGCAGAGGCTGTCGCTCGCCGACGGCCAAGACCGCAAGCCCCAGCGCATCGCGGAGATGCCGTGGGGTACATCGCTGACGCCGAATCATCTGACCGACTTGACGACCGATCCGGCGACGCTGTCGGTGGGGGAGGTGTGGCGGTTCGTGTCGCACCCTGATGTCGGCAGCCGGCCGGCCGATTTCTACGAGACCTGGCTGCTGCGAAAGATCGCGCTTCCGTTGGTGACGATCATGATGGTCCTGCTGGCGGCGCCGGTGGCACAGGGCCTGCAACGGCATGGCGGCATCGGCGCGGGACTGGCGGTGGGCGTCGGGCTGGGTTTCCTCTATTTCGTCACCGATGGCCTGCTCATGACCCTGGGCGAGATGGGAACCATTTCGCCGATGATCGCCGCCTGGAGTCCGATGGCGATCTTCGCGGCGATCGGCATCTCGGCCCTCCTGAAGATCGAGGGGTACTAGCGCTGCAGACCAGCGTCAGGGCTGCGATACGCATTGTAACGCTTTGTATCATGGCCCTTTTTCGCGGTTATGGCCTTGCGAAGGCGGCGGACGGCAACTACATTCGGGCGCGTTTGCATCGAATTGCGTCGGAGTAATCGTTGGCAGCAGACCGCAACCTCTGGAAGACCCGCACGCACAACCTCAGCCGCATGAACCTGCGCGAGTTGGTGCCGGCTTATTTCAGCTATCCGGCCATCCAGACCTATATCGTCCTGGCGGCGATCAACATCGCCCTTGTCCTATATTTCGCCGCCGACGCTCTGCGGCTCGCCCTGGCGATCCTGCTCGCCCTGCTCGTCTATCCCTTCGTCTGGTATCTGCTGCACCGCTTCGTCCTGCATGGGCGATTCCTCTACCGGTCGCGCTGGACGGCAGCGGCATGGAAGCGCATCCATTTCGACCATCACCAGGATCCGAGCGATCTGCGCGTGCTGTTCGGCGCGCTCTACACGACGCTGCCGACGATCACCCTGGTCACGGTCTCCATCGGCTGGGCGATCGGCGGCCCGGCGGCGGCGGCGGCGGCCTTCGCCACCGGCCTGATCACGACGTGCTTCTACGAATTCTGCCATTGCGTGCAGCACTTGAACTACACGCCGACGTCGACGTTCCTCCAGCGCATCAAGCGCCTGCATCTGGCGCACCACTTCCACAACGAAAGCGGCAATTTCGGCATCACGAACTTTCTGTGGGACCGCGCCTTCGCCACCTACTATGCCAAGGCCAAGGACGTGGCGCGCAGCCCGACGGTGTTCAACATCGGCTACACGGCGGCCGAGGCCGCGCGGTTCCCGTGGGTGCAACAGCTGTCCAACGGCATCCGGCGCGATGGCAGCCCGCGGCCGTTCGGCCAACACGGGGCCGAACGGGAGCCGGTCGCCGACCTTGCGACGCAAGACAGCATTTCCTCCCGCGGCGCATGACGGCGCGCACCGGTGGTGCGGCCGTCCCGCAAACGCAATCGTCCGGCCTGCGGGTGGCGCCGGTCGACGGGCGCGCCGATCTCGACCGCTTCATCCGCCTGCCGACAAGGCTCTATAGCGGCTGGAAGGGGTTCGTCGCGCCGCTGGTGATGGAGCGGCGCGACGTCCTGCGCCGGGACAAGAACCCCTACTTCAGCCACGGCACGGCGCAGTATTGGCTGGCATGGCGCGGGGACCGGCCGGTCGGCCGCATCAGCGCCCAGGTCGACCAGCTCTATCTCGAACGCCATGGCAATACTGCCGGGCATTTCGGATTCCTCGATGCCGAGGACGATCCGGAAGTCTTCCATGCGCTCGTGAGTGCGGCGGAGCAATGGCTGGCGGCGCGCGGCATGCGCCGGCTGCTGGGCCCCTTCAATCTCTCGAGCAATGAGGAATGCGGGCTCCTGATCGACGGCTTCGACGCGACGCCCATGATGATGATGGGATTTTCGGCGCCCCATGTCGCCCAGCACTTGGCGGCGCTCGGCTTCCGCAAGGCGAAGGACCTCGTCGCCTACGACCTGCAGATTCCCGATCCATCGCCGCCGGCGATCGCACGCGTGGCGGCCAAGCTGGGGAGCACGGATCGCGTGACCGTGCGCCCCCTGAACATGTCACGCTACGATGCCGAGTTGACGACGATCATTGACATCTTCAACGACGCCTGGTCCGAGAACTGGGGCTTCATTCCGTTCACGGAACCGGAAATGCACCATGTGGCGCGCAGCATGCGGCCATTGATCCGCCCCGATTTCGTCTGGCTGGGCGAAGTGGACGGCGAGGCGGCCTGCATGGTGGTCTGCCTGCCCAATCTGAATGAGGCCATCGCCGGACTGAACGGCGAGATCCTGCCGTTCGGCTGGGCCAAGCTTTTGTGGCGGCTCAAGGTCGCCGGCCTCAAGACCGGGCGGGTGCTGCTGATGGGGCTGCGCAAGCGCCACCACCGCACGGCCATCGGCACTGTGCTGCTCTATGGCGTGCTGGAACGCCTGCGCGCGAGTATGCTGCGCGCCGGCCTCAAGCACATCGAACTCTCCTGGGTGCTGGAGGACAACCTGCCGAGCCGGCGCGTGGCCGAGGACCTGGGCGCGCGGGTCTACAAGACCTACCGCATCTACGAGAAGGAGATCGCGTGAGCGCCACGGTCCGGCGCTTCACGGCGCTGATCCTGGCCGGCAGCCGCGGCTCCGACGATCCGGTCGCCCGCCAGGCCGGCCAGACCCACAAGGCCCTCGTGCCCGTCGCCGGCGTGCCCATGCTGCTGCGCGTGATGCGCACGCTGCGGCAGTCGCCTTGCATCGGCCGCCTCGCCCTCTGCATCGATCGGCCGGCCCTCGAACAGCTGCGCGATCCCGTCGCGGCGGAGCTTCTTTCCGACACCCGGATCATCGAACCCGCGCCGACGCCGAGCGCGAGCGTGAGACGGGCAATCGACGAGATGCCGGATGCCTTGCCGCTGCTGGTCACTACCGCCGACCACGCCCTGCTGACGGCGGCCATGGTCGAGCATTTCTGCGCGGCCGCGCCGGCAGATGCGGACGTGGCGGTCGCCTTGGCGACAGAGACCATCATTCGGCGCGCCTACCCCGGCTCGATCCGCACCTACTATCGCTTCGGCGGCGAAGGCTACAGCGGCTGCAACCTGTTCCTGTTGAGGAGCCCGGCGGCCATCAAGGTCGCGGCCTTCTGGTCGGAGATGGAGCGCCATCGGAAACGGCCGTGGCGGCTGGTCGCCGCCATCGGCCCGCTCACTTTGCTCCGGTTTCTGCTGGGCGCGCTCAGTCTCGAAGCCGCCCTGCAACGGCTCTCGCGCATCGTCGGAGCGACGGTGCGCGCTGTGGACATGCCATTCGCCGAAGCGGCGATCGATGTCGACAAACCGGCCGACCTGACGCTGGCGGAGCGCATACTCGCACGGCGCGGACAATAGCGATTGCGATCACGCCAAGCGGCCGTCCGCAACGAGTCGCTCGGCGCGCTGGAGATCGGCGGGATAGTCGACCTCGCCCCAGGCCAGGCCCTCGATCGTCGCCGTTTCCACGCGCTGCGACTTGGCGAGTTGGTCGATCACCTTCAGGTAGAAGGACTTCAATCCCTCCGATACGCGCAGGGCGCGATCGACGGCATCGACGAACAATTCCGGGCCGGCGCCCCGAAACAACAGCAGGCCGATGGATTCGCCGTCGGTCCGGGCGGGCGGCAGGGTCTTGCCGATCTCCAGCAGGCGCGTGCCGTCGAGGTGCACCTTCATGTCGTCGGCATCGTAGCCGGCCTTGCGATCGATGGTGACGGTGATCGGCGC
>JBGPEQ010000046.1:0-13311 GCA_041482855.1 Dongiaceae bacterium
GCTCTCGATGCCGGCGAACGCGGCCAGCGTCAAGTCCACCGAGAACTTCGATTGCACGGTGTCGTTGCCGTCGCCGCCGGCCTCGCTGACCTTGTCGCCGGCATTGTCGATGACGTATGTGTCGTCGTTCTTGCCGCCGAGCATGGTATCGGCGCCGGCGCCGCCGTCGAGCGTGTCGTTGCCGCCGTTGCCGGTGAGTTTATTGGCGCCGGCATTGCCGGTGATGAAGTTGGCAAGGGCATTGCCGGTGCCGGCCAGCGCCGCATTGCCCGTCAGCGTCAGGTTCTCGACGCTGCCGAGCAGCGTGGTGCCGTTGGCGTTGAGGTCGAAGGAAATCGAGCTTTGCACCAGGTCGGTGCCGCTGCCCTGGAAGTTCTCGTCGACCACGTCATTGGCGCTGTCGACGACGTAGGTGTCGTTGCCGCCGAGGCCGGTCATGGTGTCGTCGCCGGCCAGGCCGTTGAGGACGTTATTGTGGGAATTCCCGAAAATGCTGTTGGCGGCGGCATTGCCGGTGCCGTTGATGTCGCCGCCGAAGATTTCATCCAGCTGCAGATTTTCCAGGTTGGCGCCGAGGATGAAGCTGACGCTGCTGTCCACGCTGTCGGTTCCGGCGCCGGCCGCTTCCGTCACGACATCGCCTTTGTCGTCGACGAAGTAGTCGTCATTGCCATCGCCGCCGGCCATTGTGTCGGCGCCGGCCTGCCCGTCGATCTCGTTGGCGCCGATATTGCCGGTGATCTTGTTGGCCAGCCCGTTGCCGGTGCCGAGGACATCGCCGGTGCCGGTCAAAGTGAGGTTTTCGATATTGTCGCCGAGCGTGAAGCCGGCGGAGCTCAGAATGGTATCGATGCCGCCGGCCGCGCCGGCCACGTCCTCTTTGACCTGATCGCCCGTCGGACCGACGACATAGGTGTCGTTGCCCTTGCCGCCTTCGAGCGTGTCGCCGCCGCCGCCGCCGTCGAGCGTGTTGGCGCCGTCGTTGCCGATCAGGTGGTTGGCGACGTTGCTGCCCGTGGCGTTGATCGCGGCGGTGCCGGTCAGCGTCGCATTTTCGATGTTGGCGAAGGCGGCCAGCGTCAGATCGACCGCGAACTTCGAGACGACCGTGTCGCCGGCGTCGACGCCGGTCTCGCTGATCTTGTCGCCGATGTTGTCGATGACATAAGTGTCGTTGCCCTTGCCGCCGACCAGGGAATCGGCGCCGGCGCCGCCGTCGAGCGTGTCGTTGCCGACGCCGCCGGTCAGCTTGTCGTTCTTGGCCGTCCCGATGATGTGGTCGCCAAGGCCGTTACCGGTGAAATCGACGGCAGCGGTGCCGGTGAAGGTATAGTTCTCGATGTTGTCGAACGCCGCCGTCAGCGCGACCGAACTCTTGACCGTGTCGATGCCCTCGCCGACGCCCTCGGTCGCGGTGTCGCCGACGTTGTCGAACAGATAGGTATCGTCGCCTTGGCCGCCGGCCATCTTGTCGAGGCCGGTGCCGCCGTCCAGTGTGTCGTTGCCGAGGTCGCCGTTCAGGGTGTCGTTGCCGGCCAGGCCGCTCAGGAGGTTGTCGCCGGTATCGCCGGTGATCGAATTGTCCAGGGTATTGCCGGTGCCGTTGACGAGGGTGTCAGTGAGGATCAGATTTTCGACATTGAGGCCGAGCGTGAAGCTGCCGCCGGTACCGAACGCCTCCACGGTATCGTTGCCGCCGGCCACCCCGGCCAGCGACTCCGTGACTGTGTCCTTGCCCACCTCGACGTCGTAGAAATCGTCGCCGGCGCCGCCGATCAGGGTGTCGCTGCTGCCGTCTTCGTCGCCGGAGAGCGTGTCGTTGCCGGTGCCGCCGTCGAGCTTGTCGGCGCCGGTTCCGCCGAACATCTCGTCGTTGCCGTCGCCGCCGATGAGCGTGTCGTTACCGGCGAAGGTGTCATCGATGACGTTGTCGCCTTCGTTGCCGATGATCAGGTTGTTGAGTTCATCGCCGCCGCCGTGGAGATTGCCCGCGCCGGCGGCCAGCGTGAGATTCTCGACGCCAGCGCTCGTGGCGGACAAGATGCTCCGCAGGAAAAAATCGACGGAGCTGATGACGGTGTCGGTGCCGCTCGAAGCGCCTTCGATGACGACGTCGCCCGCGTTGTCGACGATGTAGGTGTCGTTGCCCTTGCCGCCTTCCAGCGTGTCGGCGCCGCTACCGCCGTCGAGCGTGTTGGCGCCGTCGTTGCCGATCAGGTGATTGGCGACACCGCTTCCGGTGGCGTTGATCGCCGCCGTGCCCATGAGCGTCGCGTTCTCGATGCCGGCGAACGCGGCCAGCGTCAGGTCCACCGAGAATTTCGATTGCACGGTGTCGTTGCCGTCGCCGCCGGCCTCGCTGACCTTGTCGCCGGCGTTGTCGATGACGTAGGTGTCGTCGCCCTTGCCGCCGAGCATGGAATCGGCGCCGGCGCCGCCGTCGAGCGTGTCTTTGCCGCCGTTGCCGGTCAGGGTGTTGGCGCCGGCATTGCCGATGATGCGGTTGTCGAGCGCGTTGCCGGTGCCGCTCACGGCGGCGCTGCCGGTCAGCGTCAGGTTCTCGACATCGCCCAGGACCGTCGTGCCGTTGATGGTGAGGTTGAAGGAGAGCGCGGTTTGCACTGTATCGATGCCGGTGAACGCGGCCTCGTTGACGATGTCGCCGGCATCGTCGACCAAGTAGGTGTCGTCGCCGCCGCCGCCGAACATGCTGTCGGCGCCGGTGCCGCCGTCGAGCGTGTCGCTATTGAAGCTGCCGTCGAGGGTGTCGTTGCCGGTGCCGCCGATGAGGCTGTCGCCGCCATCGCCGAGACCGCCGCCATTGCCGCCGATCAGGCTGTCGTTGCCGGCGCCGCCATCGAGGGTGTCGTTGTTGTTGAACCCCTGCAGCGTGTCGTTGCCGGCGAGGCCGGAAATCAGGTCGGCCTCGCTGCCGCCGGACCGCGAATCGTTACCGGGGGTTCCCGTGATGTTGGCCATAGCGCGCCTCCTTGCCAGCGGCCTATGCGGTGCGCCGCCGGGATCTGCCGTCACCGGACGCCGCCAGGCCGCGATCGGAGGTCGAGCCACCTCGGACCGGCGCCCAAACGACGCCATCACTCACGGGAAGAAAAAGCCGGAGATACTCACCCAGCGCAGCCAATGGCCGCGCCATGCCTGCCCGCGCCGCGTTTTTCGTGGCGCCCACTCACCCGCGAAAGGTCTTGTCGACGCCTGTTCTTATCCGGAATTGTAGCGCATGCCCGGCCCCCGTCTAGGTTAATTTCGGCCCCTAGCAGGAGCCACGATCCGTGACGAGAACATTCGGGAAGGGACGCCTATTCGGCCGAACCGATCGCCAAGCGCGTGACGCCGGTCACACAACGCGTTGTTCGGCGCGTCGATCCATCAACGCCTCAGAGAAACTTCGCCGCGAGATCGACGGTCGAGCGAGAGCCGAGGGCGCCCGCGTGGCGGTCGAGCCAGGCGCCCGCCGCCGTCCGGCCGAGATCGCGCAGTTTCTCCGGCAGGGGCCAGACCGGATAGTGGCTGAGAGACGCACTCAACCTCCCGCCGGTTTGTCGGCCTCGGCCTGGGGCTGGCCCGCGGCCGGCTCTCTGGCGGCCTGCTCCTGAACGGAGACCCACTTGGCGTGCTCCTGCGAGATCAGCCCCTCGATCCGATCGGCCAGGAGCGGAATGGGATCGGCAATCCCGGCATAGGGACCTGCCTTGCCGAGATACAGATATTTTTCGTGCCGCAGCGATTCGCAGGTCGAACGGTAGGTGATCCAGTTGTTCTGATACTGGTTGAGCTGCTGCAGCCCCTCGACGATCAGGATCGCCAAGCCTAGCACGGCAGTGACTCGGCCGAGCAAGTTATCCGCCACGCCGAAGATCGTCACAAGCGGCACGACGCCAGCGCACATGATCTGGATCATCTTGAGCCTTTTGAACCATCTCTGCGCCGACTGGCTCTTTCGATCGTACCAGTCGATCTGGTCGTCCAAACGAACGAGCGTCGGATACGTGGTGTCGTTCATGGCCGCTGTCCCCCACCGCTCAAGGCATGTTGTCGCCGGTACCGATCCTATCCTACCCTATTCTCGACGGCGCGCCGACGACCGACGTGACTCTTCCGACCGCCTCCCCGTCGGACAAGGGAGATAGGATCGTGCCCCAAGACGGCGCCTACGACGTCTTCCTGAGCTATAGCTGGCAGGACCGCGCGATGGTCGAGCCGATCGCCAAGGCGCTGCGGCAGCGGGGCATCGATCCGTTTCTCGACCGCTGGTATCTGACCCCCGGCCAACCCTGGATCACGGCGCTCCAGGGCGTGCTCGACCGCTGCAAGGCCGTGGCCGTGCTGATCGGCCCGCAGGGCCTGGGACGCTGGCAGCAGCGCGAGGCCCAGCTGGCGCTGGACCGGCAGGCGCGCGAACAGGGCTTTCCGGTCGTGCCTATCCTGCTGCCGGGCGGCGATCCCGCGCTCGGCTTCCTCGCGCTCAACACCTGGATCGACCTGCGCCAGAGCACGAAGGATGAAGACCTGGCGGTGCTCGAGTTGGCGATTCGCGGCGAGCCGCCGGGACCGGCACTGACCGATCGCATCCGCGCCACCCGCGCCACCATCTGCCCGTATCGCGGCCTGCGGCCGTTCCGCGAGGAGGATGCAGCATTCTTCTGCGGTCGCGAGGCATTCACCGAATCGCTGCTGGAGACGGTCGCCCGCGAGAGCCTGGTGGCGGTGGTCGGCGCCTCTGGCTGCGGCAAATCCTCGGTGGTGCGCGCCGGCTTGACGCCGAAGCTGCGCCAGCAGAAAGGCGCCGGTGCAACGGTCTGGGACATCGTGACGATGGTGCCGGGCGAGCAGCCGCTGGCGAGCCTGGCGGCGGCGCTGATGCCGCTGCTGAAGCCGGACCTCGACATCATCGACCGCCGCAACGAGGGCAACAAGCTCGCCGGTTATTGGAGCGCCGGGACGACGCGGGTGGCCGAGACGGTCGCCGACCTGCTGCGGCTGCAATCCGGCACCGACCGGCTGCTGCTGGTCGTCGATCAGTGGGAGGAGCTCTACACCCTCTGCAAGGACGACGGCGCGCGCCGGCGCTTCACCGACGAGCTGCTGGCGGCGACCGAGCGCGGCCCGCTGACGGTGGCACTCACGCTGCGCGGCGACTTCTACGGCCACGCCGTCAGCGACCGCGCGCTCGCCGACCGGCTGCAGAAGGCGGTAGTCAACCTCGGCCCGATGACGCGCGCCGAACTGCAGCGGGCGATCGCCGAGCCGGCGCAGAAGATCGGCCTGTCCTTCGAGGACGGCTTGATCGCACGCATCCTCGATGATGTCGGCGACGAGCCCGGCAACCTGCCGCTGCTCGAGTTCGTCCTGGAGATGCTGTGGGAGCGGCGGCGCGGCGGCGAACTGCACCATGCCGCGTACGAGGCGATCGGCGGCGTCCAAGGCGCCATCGCCAGCCGCGCCGACGAGACTTTCGCAGCACTGCCGCCCGAGCAGCAGCAGGCGGCGCGCCGCGCGCTCGTCAAGCTGGTGCGGCCGGGCGAAGGCACCGAGGACACACGCCGACGCGCGCTCCTGGAGGAGCTCGGCGCCGAAGCCGCCCCGATCATCGACAAGTTCGTGACCGCGCGTCTGCTCGTCGCTGGCCTCGACCGCACCCGCGGCACCGAGACCGTCGAGGTCACGCACGAAGCGCTGATCCGCCGCTGGGACAAGCTCCGCCAGTGGGTCGACGAAGATCGCGAGTTCCTGCGCACCCGCGATCGGATCGAGTCGGCGGCTCGCCATTGGGCAGATCACGAGCGAGACCCGTCCCTCCTGCTCGCGCCCGGCCGACCTCTGGCGGAAGGCGAAGAGCTTCTCGAAAGGCGCCGAAATGATCTCGGCGCCGAGACGATAGAGTACATCGAAGCATCTGCGTCAGCGGCGCGGGCGAAGGTTGCGGCCGAGCGAATGTCGCAACGGCGCAGTGCTCGTCGAACACAATGGTTTGCAGGAACGATGGCCGTATTCGCCGCTGCCTTAGGGATTGTCGCGTATTACGCCTATAACAAGTCGCTTGAGGCGGAACAATCACTTCAGACCGCGAATGCGCGTCTCCTGAAGCTTTGTCAACAGAATCAGGCAATTCAAGACTGGGTCACGCAAAACATTCAGGCTGCCATCTATGATATTCAGGGCACAGTGTACGACTTCGGCAGGGAATGCAGGGACGTTGTTGTTCAAGAAGCGCCGAATGAACTGGGCGGCGAAACTGCGCAATAGCCCGTGCTTGCATGGTCAGAGCTATCTCCGACCACAGATCCTACGGTAACCCGTTCATCCCAAAACCGCGCCGACAGGTCGACGGTTGATCTGGTGCCGAGCGCATGGGCGTGGAGGTCGAGCCAGGCGCCTGTCGCCGCCCGCCCGAGATCCCGCAGCTTTTCCAGGAGTGGCCAGACCGGGTAGAGCTTGCTGGCGGGCGCGATGTCGCCGGGGGCATCACCGGCCTCGAACAGATGGAAGCGGTGCCGGCGCAGACGGCGCTGGCGGCGGCGGCCGAGGTTGACGCCTTCGCTGGAGAGCGTGCGCCGGCGCTCGATCAGCTCGATCTCGCGGCGGAGCGCCGCGTTGAAGGCCAGGGCGCCGAGCCGGCGGGCGATCTCGGACGCGCCGGTCGGCGCCTGCGCTTGCTCGGCTCAGTTTTCAAGCGTTCATTTTGCACTGCACAACGAGTGAGCGGCGACCAGGCGGACAGCCGAACGCGAAAAACGGGCGTGCCGGCGGCCCGGGAGGGGAACCGCCAGCACGTCCTTCTCAGCAGCGCTTGGTTTGTCGGGCTTACGTGACTCGGCACGGCCGACGCCCGGAAGATAGTGCTTTGGTCGGGTGGCGTGAGTGACGGCGATCACACCGGCTGCAGTTTTGCCGCCGCAGCCGCGGTGGAGCCTACTCCGAATCGCTCGGCCTGGTCTGATTGAAATAGCCCTGGCGCTCGGCGGCCGCGAACCAGAGCCGATAGAATTCCGTCATCGCCGATGCCGCCGCCTCGCGATCGTAGTCCGCGAGCACGGTCCAATCGCGGCGAGCGCGATCCATTTCCGCGGCCGAGCTGCGCCGGCGGCGGTCTTCAGGCGAGGGAAACTGTAGAACGATGGCCATGCTCGGCACGCTTGCTTCTATCGCTGCGACCGACCGCATTCGCCGCGATCGGCATTCCATGGCGTAAGGATACGCGCGACTGCTTTACACTCCTTAACAAAAGTCTTGCGGCAACGTTAACGGCGTTGGCGAGCGGCCGTTCCTACCCGCTATCATCGGCGCCATGAAGGCCCGCGCTGTCATCATCCATGAGCTGGCCCATGCCCGCGCCGCCCTGGCGGCCGCGGCGGAACTGGGCGTACCCCTCGAGTTGTGGAGCGCGCCCGGCGCTGCGGCCTATGCCGGCGCCGGCTGGTTCGATGCCGTCATGCGCGCGGCCGGGAACCAGGCGCCGTCGGCCGTGTTTATCGGCGTGCTCGACTGCGACGACCGTGCCGACCTGGTCCAGGCCGCCCTGCGGCAGGGCCTGACGCATGTCTGTTTTCGCGGCCCGAAGGCGGCAGCAGTGCGCCTAAGCGACATCACCCGCCATTACGGCGGCACCCTGCACCGGCGGGCGCCCGCCGCGCTCGACCTGCTCTATGCCGACGATCCGCCGGCGGCCTGCCGCGCCTGGTTGGCCGCCGGGCTCGCCGCGGATTGATAATCCGCCGCCCGTCCGTTATCCAGGGGTCGCCCGCAAGCCTGTCACCGCATCCAGGAGAGAACCCGCCATGCCGATGACGCCGCAGGTCCGCAAGATCCTGTCCTGGTACGAGAGCGACAATCCCGGCACCAAGAACAACCTCGCGCGCATCCTCATGCACGGCAAGCTCGGCGGCAGCGGCCGCCTGGTGATCCTGCCGGTCGACCAGGGCTTCGAGCATGGCCCGGCCCGCAGCTTCGCCGTCAATCCGCCGGCCTACGACCCGCACTATCACTTCCAGCTCGCCATCGATGCGGGCCTGTCGGCCTATGCCTCCGTGCTCGGCATGCTCGAGGCCGGCGCCGATACGTTCGCCGGGCAGATCCCGACCATCCTCAAGCTCAACAGCTCCAACAGCCTGGCGGGCGCCAAGGACCAGGCGGTCACGGGCTCGGTGGGCGATGCGCTGCGGCTCGGCTGCGCGGCCATCGGCTTCACCATCTATCCGGGATCGGACGACGCCTTCGCCATGATGGAGGAGATCCGCGACCTGGCCGAGGAGGCGAAGTCGGTCGGCCTCGCCGTCGTCATCTGGTCCTATCCGCGCGGCGGCACGCTCTCGAAGGAGGGCGAGACGGCGATGGACATCTGCGCCTATGGCGCGCATATGGCCGCACTGCTCGGCGCCCACATCATCAAGGTGAAGCCGCCGACCGGCTTCCTCGAACAGGCCGAGGCCAAAAAGGTCTATGAGAAGGAGAAGATCGACATAGCCACGCTTTCGGCCCGCATCGCCCATGTGATGCAGGCCTGCTTCAACGGCCGCCGGCTGGTGGTGTTCTCGGGCGGCGCCGCCAAGGACCTGAACGGGATCCTCGGCGAGGCCAAAGAGATCTATAAGGGCGGCGGCAACGGCCTCATCATCGGCCGCAACAGCTTCCAGCGGAAGCGCGAGGACGCGCTGAAGATGCTCGACCAGATCGTCGGCATCTTCCAGGGCCTGGCCTAGCGCCGGCCGCGGACCGCTTCCTGACGACGACAGCACCGCGGCTCTACCTCGCAACCCCCCGCCTGTCCGGCGCGGGCGACAGCGAGCGTTTTGCGGCCGCACTTTCCGATGCGATCGCGGCGGCGGATATCGCCTGCCTCCTGCTGCGCTGCGCGCCTGGCCTCGATGACGGTGCGATCCGCTCTGCCGCCGAGCGACTGCGGTCACTGGCGCAAGCGCGCGACATCGCCTTTCTGATCGACGACCGCGTCGATCTCGTGCGCGCCGTGGGTGCCGACGGCGTGCATCTGGGCATGGCCGTCGCCTATGACGAGGCGCGCCGCCGGCTGGGGCCCGACGCGATCGTCGGTGTCGCCTGCGACACGCGCGACGACGCCATCGACGTCGCGGAGCGCGGGGCCGACTATGTGGTTTTCGGCGATTTCGACGACGCTTCGCCCACGGATTCGACCATCGATCTTACGGCCTGGTGGAGCGAGGTCATGACCGTACCCTGCGTCGCCGCCGGCTGCGCCGGCGCGCGCGATGCGACCCGCCTGGCCGCGGCAGGCGCCGACTTCATCGCGGTCGGCGCGGCTGCCTGGCCTGCTCTCGCGAACACTCTGCGAGAAATCGCGCCCGCGCTCGCCATTCCTCCCCCGGCCTAGGGGCGTCGTCATTGCCCGGCGGCCGGTTGGTTCACGCGGAGACGCGGAGATTCTTGTAGGGGCGGCCTGCGGCCGCCCGGCCATCGACCGCACGAATCTTCCCGACACCGACCCGGTATGTCCGCCGCGCGGGCGGCCGCAGGCCGCCCCTACAAGAATTTCGCGGCCGTGATCGTGGTCACTGTACAAGCGTCCTGCTCTGATATATAAAGATATTGTTATATAGTTATAGATTACAACAAACCATGGCGCGGACCCGGCATAGCCCCGACGACGGCACGCTCGACGACCTGCTGGGCGGCCTGCGGGCCGTGGGCGAGGCGACGCGGCTGCGCATCCTGGCGTTGTGCGCCGAGGGCGATCTCACGGTCGGCGATCTCACGCAGATCCTCGGGCAGAGCCAGCCGCGGGTGTCGCGCCATTTGAAATTGCTGTGCGAGGCCGCGGTGCTCGAGCGGCTGCCGGAGGGAACGGCGGTCTTCCATCGGCTGGCCGACCGCGGCGCGGGCAGCACGCTGGCGCGGCAAGTCCTGAAGCTGCTGCCGCGCGACGATGCCACCCTTCGGCTCGACCGCAAGCGGCTCGACGCCATCCGTTCCGAGCGCGCGGCCAGTGCGGCCGCCTATTTCCGCAAGAACGCCGCGCGCTGGGGCGAGCTGCGCTCGCTCCATGTCGAGGAGACGCGGGTCGAGGCCGAACTGCTGCGGCGCCTGCCGGCCGAGGGCATCGACGACCTGCTGGACATCGGTACGGGCACCGGCCGCATCCTCGAGCTGGTGGCCGGGCGCGTCGGCCGCGGCATCGGCATCGATCTCTCGCGCGACATGCTGATCGTGGCGCGCGCCAACCTGCAAAGCGCCGGCCTCGCCAACTGCCAGGTCCGCCAGGCCGACATGTATCGCCTACCCTGGACCGCGCCGAGCTTCGATGCCGTGACTGTCCATCGCGTGCTGCACTACGCCGAAGACCCGGCGCGCGTCATCGCCGAGGCGGCGCGCGTGCTGCGGCCGGGCGGCCGGCTGCTCATCGTCGATTTTGCACCCCATGCGCTGGAGCGGCTGCGTAGCGAACATGCCCATCGCCGGCTCGGCTTCGCCGACGACGAGGTCAACAAGTGGTGCCGCGCCGCCGGCCTCAGGCCGGAGCCGGTACAGCATCTGCCGGGACGGCAGCTGACGGTCAGCATCTGGCAAGCGCTGCGCGGGCCGGCGCGCCCGGCGGCGACCGTCGGTGGCAGGAGGGCAGCGGCATGATCCATCGCCTCCGCCACGCCGTCGCCGAGCGGACACCGTCAGCGCTGTTCGTCGCGGCGCCGTCGCCGCCGACGGTGTCGTTCGAATTCTTCCCGCCGAAGAGCGAGGCCGCGGCCGCCCAGCTGTGGGCGACCATCGGCGCGCTCGAACCGCTGCGGCCGCGCTTCGTCTCCGTCACCTACGGCGCCGGCGGCAGCACGCGCGAGACCACCTTTCTCACGGTCACGCGCATCGCCCGCAATGTCGGACTGACAGCCGCCGCCCATCTCACCTGCGTCGGCAGCGGCCGGGCCGAGGTCCGCGAGCTGCTGCAGCGCTACTGGGAGGCCGGCATCCGCCACATCGTGGCGCTGCGCGGCGATCCGCCCGCTGACCCCGACTATCGCCCACATCCCGACGGCTATGAATTCGCCGCCGACCTGGTCGCAGGCGTCCGTGCGGTCGCGGACTTCGAGGTCAGCGTCGCCGCCTTTCCGGAGGTCCATCCGGCCGCGCGCGACGCCGACAGCGACCTCGACAACCTCAAGCGCAAGCTCGACGCCGGCGCGACGCGCGCGATCACCCAGTTCTTCTTCGACGCCGAGGTCTATCTGCGCTTCCGCGACCGCGCCGCCGCCGCCGGCATCCGCGCGCCGATCGTGCCGGGCATCCTGCCGGTCACCAACTTCGCCCAGGTGATCAAGTTCAGCCGCATGTGCGGCACGGCGATCCCGCCCTGGCTCGTCGACCTGTTCGACGGCCTCGACGACGACCCGGAGACGCGCAAGCTGGTGGCCGCCATGGTCGCGACGGAACAGTGCCGCCACCTCTCCGCCGAGGGCGTCGACAGCTTCCATTTCTATACGCTCAACCGCGCCGACCTCACGCTCGGCATCTGCCGCCGCCTGGGGCTGAAGCCGGCTCCCATCGCAGCCCTCGCCGGCGGCCTCGCCGCCGAGACGCCGCCGCTCCCCGTCGACCCGTCGATGGCGTAAAGTGGGGTCAGACTGGAGAGGCGGAGCCACAGGCCCTCACCCTCGCCCTCTCCCGCTTCGCGGTAGAGGGGACACGATCTGTCCAGGGGCACAAGCGAGCCCCCTCTACCGCGAAGCGGGAGAGGGACGGGGTGAGGGCGTATGACTCAGTCTTTGCGACAGAGCGCTCGGGGCCGCCGTTCGGCTTGAGAGGCGATAACACTCGTTCTAGCGTCTTGAAAATAAAACGTTTTACGAAACTGGGAGGGGGCCGACGTGAAGCGCGGCCAGGGGCGGCCCGAGCGGCGAGACGGGCGCTCGCGGCGGGCGAACATCAAGGACGTCGCGCGGGTGGCCGGCGTGTCGCCGGCGACCGTGTCCAATGTGCTCATCGGCCGCTCCAGCGTGGCCGCCACGCTGGCGGAGCGCGTCCACAAAGCCGTTGCCGAACTCAGCTATCGCACGGATGTCGCCGCCTCGACCCTGCGCCGACGCCAGCCCTCGGTCATCGGCCTGCTGGTGCCGGACATGGGCAACCCGGTCTTCGCCACGCTAACGGCGCGGATCGAGGTGCTGGCGCGACAGGCCGGCTATCGCCTGATCATCGCGAGCACGGCCGAGAGCATCGCCGACGAGGCGGAGGAGCTGCGCACGCTGATCGGCTGGCGGGCGGCCGGCATTCTGGTGGCGCCGACCGATCCCGCCTTCGCGGCCCGCGACCTGCTGATTGCCGAAGGCATCCCGGCCGTGGTCGTCGATCGCATTCCCGCCGGCCTGTCGCTGGACTGCGTGGGCGTCAACAACGCGGCCGCGGCGCAGGCAGCGGTGGCGCGCCTGGTCGACCTCGGACACCGCCGCATCCTCGTCGCCGTCAGCGATCCCGCGATTCCCAGCATTCGCGAACGGATCGCCGGCGCCCGTGCGGCCTTGCGCGGCCATGCCGGCGAGATCGACGTCATCGTCGTCGGGCGAGTGCTGGGCAGCGCGGCCGAGATCCTGGAAGCGCGCCTGGCTTGTCCACCCGTGCCGACGGCAGTGTTCTCGCTCACCTCGACCGCCGCGCTGGCGACGCTGCGCGCCGCGCGCCGCCTGGAACTGCCGGTGCCGGCAGCGCTTTCGCTCGTCAGTTTCGACGATACCGACTGGATGGAAGCCGTGGAGCCCACCGTCA
Organism: Dongiaceae bacterium; assembly: GCA_041482855.1. Lineage (GTDB taxonomy): Bacteria > Pseudomonadota > Alphaproteobacteria > Dongiales > Dongiaceae > JBGPEQ01. The sequence continues at coordinate 12,742 of JBGPEQ010000046.1, forward strand.
GCGCCGTGCGCCAGCCGATCGGCGCCGTCGCCGAAACCGCTTTCGCCCGACTGCTTGCCCGCCTCGGCGGCGAGCAATCCGAGAGTTGCGACATCCGGCTCGCCTGCAGCATCGAATGGCGGCGCTCGACCGCCGCGCCCGAGCTGCGGGAGCCGGAGCGCATGCCTGCACGCGGACGATCCAACGTCCGCGAGTCCTGACGACCACGATAGCCGCAGAGGACGACTCATCGTCGTTCTCATCGTGTCAGTCAGCCCCCGAACGCCGACACTTGCCGGTCGATTCTCGCGCGATCAGCGAACAGCGCAAGTCCAGATGAACCGGCTGCGAAACGCGGCCCGCGAGGCGCTCGGTCATGGTTGTCCATGCCTCCTGTGCGATTTCCTCGACCGGCTGGTGGATGACCGAGAGGAAGGGCCGCAGCGCGGTCATCCACACGCTCTCATCGAATGTCAGCAGCGAGATGGAATCGGGAATCCGCAGGCCCGCCGACCAGACCGCACGAAGGGCACCCATGGCCAATATGTGTGTCGAAGTGAAGACCGCAGAGGGCCGGTGAGGGTTCGCCAA
>JBGPEQ010000047.1:0-13301 GCA_041482855.1 Dongiaceae bacterium
CTCCTTCATCATGCATTGCATCGGCGAATTGATGCTGCCGATGGCGCAGTGGCTCGGCTTCAGGAACGGCTTCAGCACCTCGTGGCGGGCACGGCCGACGGCCGCCATCATGCCGTCGGAGCCGATGGCGATGATGCGGTCGACCTCGCCGAGGTCGATCGATTTCTCGCCCAGCCGTCCCTGTTGATAGCGCAGGATGGTGTCGATGATGTTGCCGACATGGCTGCGGTCCTGCGGCCGCCCCGGCTTGAAGCCGGGCGCCTCGTCGCACGCCCACACCACGACGTCGGCCGCCGCCTCGATCTCCGCCACCTTGTAGCGGTCCTGCACCCGCTTGTAGCCGGCGAAGTAGAGCACCTTGGAGCCGGCGGCGCGCAGCGCGCGGCCGATCGAGAAAAGCACGGCGTTGCCGAGGCCGCCGCCCGCCAGCAGCACGGTTTCGCCGCTCGGCGTCTCCGTCGCATGGCCGGTCGGTCCCATGAGGATGACGGGGTCGCCGGGCTTCAGGAGCGAGCAGAGATCGGACGAGCCGCCCATCTCCAGCGCGATGATCGAAACCAGCCCGCGCTCGACATCGACCCAGGCCCCGGTCATCGCCAGGCCTTCCATGGCGAGCGTGGTGCCGTCGACGCGATGGGCCAGCGTCTCGAAATTCTGCAGGCGATAGAACTCGCCGGGCTCGAAATTGGCCGCTGCCTGCGGCGCTTCCACCACCACCTCGACGATGGTCGGCGTCAGCCGCGCAACCGAATGGACGCGGGCGCGGAAGCGGCGGTTCAATTCGGCGATGAACGCATTGTCGTTGGCCGCCGTCCGCGGCGGCAGCTGGTCGAGCATGCGAGCCACCACGGGCCAGCCCTGCTTGGCGCTCGCCATCGCCTTCACGACGTTGCCGGCGAATGAAGGATGCAGATCGCCGAAGAAGCTGACGGAGCGGCCGTCGCCGCGCAGGCTCTGCAGCACCTGGACGGCCTTCGGCTTGGCGAGCTTTTCCGGCTTCACCGGCAGGCCGCGTTCGTCGACCGCCTGGAAGTACTGCCCATCGAAGCCGAATTGCTCCGCGTATTCGCGCGCCAGCACCGTGTTGGGACGCGTGCCCGCCGCCACCAGCACGGCGCGGGCCGGCAGCGTCACCTCGCCGTTCTCACCGGCACGCGCCAGCCGGATGGCGGCGCAGCGGCCGAGTTCGTCGGTATCGATCGCGGTCGGCGTCAAGCCCTCGGCGAAGCGGATGCCCTCTTCGAGCGCCTTGCCGACTTCCTCGTGATTGAGCGTGTAGCTCGGCGCATCGATGAGCCGGCGGCGATAAGCAATGGTGACGCCACCCCAGCCGTCGACCAATTCGCGCACCCGCGCCGGCCGGCGCTCGCGCGCGGCGGCGGCGCGCTCGGCGCGGATGGCGCGCGCATGGGCGATGAACTCGCCGACGATGGTCAGCTCCGGCGCCGTCCAACGCCGGCGCAGCGCCGCCTCGCCCATCTCCGCCGCCAGGGCCTCGTAGCGCGCCAGGAACTTCTCGACCTGCAGCGGGTAGTAGGCCATCGCCTCGGTCGCCGTATCGATCGCCGTGAGGCCGCCGCCGATGACGACGGCCGGCAGCCGCAGCTGCAGGTTGGCGATGGAATCGGTCTTGGCCGCGCCCGTGAGCTGCAACGCCATCAGAAAGTCCGAGGCCATGCGCACACCCGGCGCGAGATTGTTCGGCAGATCGAGAATGGTCGGCTTGCCCGCGCCGAGCGCCAGCGCCACATGGTCGAAGCCCATCTCGAAGGCCTGATCGAGCGTGAGGGTGCCGCCGAAACGCACGCCGCCGAACATACTGAAGCTGGCGCGCCGTTCCAGCAGCAGCCGGATGATCTTGAGGAAGTTCTTGTCCCATCGCACGGTGATGCCGTATTCGGCGACGCCGCCGAAGCCGGCCATGACGCGGTCGTCCAGTTCGTCGCGCAGCTCCGCGATATCATGGATCGCGCGGAACGGTTTTCGATTGCCGTGAGGATCGGCGCCCGAGAGTTCCGCCGCCAAAGGCTCGATCTTCAAGCCGTCCATGGCGACGACGGTGTGGCCTTCGTTCAGCATATAGTGGGAGAGCGCGATGCCGGCCGGCCCGAGGCCGGCCACCAGCACCTTGCGTCCGCTCGCCGGCTTGGCGACGGGATTGCGCAGGTTGAGCGGGTTCCAGCGCGTCAGAAAGCCATAGATCTCGAAGCCCCAGGGCAGGCCGAGCACGTCCTTGAGGATGCGCGTCTCCGCCTGCGGAATATCGACCGGCTCCTGCTTCTGGTAGATGCAGGCCTTCATGCAGTCATTGCAGATGCGGTGGCCGGTGAGCGCCACCAGCGGATTGTCGACCACGGCCATGGCGAGCGCGCCGATCGGCACGCCCTCGGTCTTCAGGCTGTGCATCTCCGAGATCTTCTCTTCGAGCGGACAGCCCGCGAGAGTGACGCCGAAGACCGTCTTCTTGAAGGTGCCGTCCTTCTCCTTGATCCCCTTGGCGCAGGAGTCCTTGCCCTGGTTATGACAGAAGATGCAGTAGTGGGCGTGATCCAAGCCGCCGACGAGATCGTGGCCAGCATCGGTGAGCTTGAAGCCCTCGCGCCGGCGCAGATGGGACTCCGGCAGTTCGATCATCGCGACGCCATGGCGCTCGATCGTCGCGGTCGCCAGGAGATGGTGCGGATCGATCTTGTGCGGCGCCTTGAACAATATGCCGCGGCCATGCCTGGCGTGGCCGGTCTCCGTCAGCAACGCCCAGGCCGCATAGCGGACAGCGAGGTCGATGGCATCGGCATTGGCCGCCTCGGCGTCGAGCCAGGTCATGACATGGCGGGCAAAGGCCAGTTCGGTCAGCGGTTCGCCGAAGCGTTCGACGAGCGCGGCTTCGAGTGCCGCCGCATCGAAGCCGGCGGCCTCCTCCGGCTTGTGGGCGCGCTGGGCCCGCCGCTGCACGAACAGCCGCTTGCAGGCGTAGAGCGGCGCCAGTTCATGGTGGCGCGCGGCCAGGGCCTGGACGTCGGCGCGGATATTGAACAGCCCGGCGACGAAGTCCTCAAGGTGGGGGGCCAGGGCGATCAGCAGCTCCGACTCGCCCTTGGCATCGAGCTTGCCCGGCCCTGCCCGCGCCGCCGTCAGGCGGCCGGCCAAGTCCGCATCGCCCGCGGCCAGATGGGCGCAGAACAGGCCGTCGATACGGGCCAGCCCCTCCGCTTGGTAAAGATCGGTTAGGCCCAGTCCGTGGGCCAGCATCAATTCGGTCATCTCGGGCGGCGGAACTCTAGCTTTTGTGCGGTGCGAAAGCACCAGTTCATAGGCCGCCCCAAGCCATAGGACAAGCGGCCAATGCCGTCCTCCCTTTCAAGTAATCTTGGTGGGGGTCGGCGCCGCCCGCGCCCCTGGCCCGCCGCCCGCGATCCACGCCCATGTCCGGAACCGCTTCGTCCATCTCGTCGGTATGGACACGGCAAAGGCAGAATGCGACTGATTTGCAATTGCATACTACGACAGAGGCCCTACGATCGCCATCGCCGGCTGCCCCCGTTGGAAATCGACGCCGGCCGGCTCGCGCGGCCCGGGGAAACGGCGGCGCAACAACGTGGGGATGCAGGACGTCCATGTGCGGGCAACCGGCAGGGATCGGATCCAAGGATGCCGCTGACGATCGGCCGCTCGAACCGACGCCGGCAAATCGCTACCGCCTGAAGATGACGAGCGGGGGTGGCCTGATCCTCAACAAATGAGCCGACCGCGCCTCTGCGCAAATCGTGACAGCAGTTTCCGCTGACTGATCGTTAGGCGAGCGCTTAGGGGATTGTTTACCACCTTCTTGCGACGATCTTGCCCGGCCAACCACGACTTCTGGTGCGCGCCGCCGCATGACCGCGCGGCCTCCAGCGGCGCAATCGGAGAAGAAAGTCTCGTCATGTCTTCGAGCACGGCCAACCCACGTCTGCAATCGATGGTTGACCAGGTCGGGCTGAACGGGCGTAGCTTGGCGCTGGTCGCCGGCTTTCTGGCGCTCCTCATGCGGCCGGCCTTGTTCGATCCCGACTATTATTGGCATATCGAAGCCGGCCGCCTGATCGCCACCCAATGGACGGCGCCGAGCATGGACCCGTTCTCGTTCACCGCTCCCAATCATGCCTGGGTAGCCCACGAGTGGTTGTTCGAAGTGCTTCTCTACGGCGTGTTTGCCGCGGCCGGCTCCTTTGGCGTCAAGCTCATGTCGGCACTATTGGGGATCGCCAGCGTCCTGCTCGTGTACGCGGCAGCGACCAGAGTGCTCGCGCGCCCGACGCTGGCCGCCTGGCTGGCCGGCGTCTTCTATCTTTTCGTTTATGAGTTTCCGTCACCGCGGCCGCAGCTTCTCACCTACGTCTTCCTGGCCGCCTATCTATACATCCTCGTGTCGTTCAAATACGGCAGGGATGTCCGCCTGCTGCCGGCACTGCCGGTGCTCATGGTCCCGTGGGTCAATGCTCACGGCGGATATGTCATCGGCATCCTGCTCGTCGCCGCCTTCTGCTTCTCGGAGTGGCTGGTGCTGCGTGCGGCGATCGCCGACGAAGCCAGCCGACGCCGCCTGCGACGGCTCGCTGTCATGGCGGTCTTGATCGTCCTTGCCAGCCTCTTGAACCCCTACTTTGCCAGGCATTGGGCATATCCTTTCGAAGTCATGGGCATGCAGGCCACGCAGTACATTCCGGAATGGCGCGGCCCCGATTTCAGCACCTCGTATGGCCGATTGTTCTTGCTTGCGGTTGCCGGCTTCTGCGCTTTGCAGATCTATCGCGCCCGCAAGCCGGACGTAACGGAGCTCGGCGTGCCCGGCCTCTTCATCGCCGCGGGCTTCTCATCGAACCGGCACACACTGCTGGCGGCGATGGCAATGACCATCTTTGCGGCCGCGGCGATTCGCGATGGCCTGCAGGTCGCCGCACCCATCCAGGCGACGCTGGAGCGTTTGCGAAAGGCATGGCGGGACCGCGCTTCGCGCGGCAAGCCGCTCGGACGCGCCGAGGGCCAGATCAACCTCGCCATTGCTCTTGCGCTGGCGCTGGCGGCTGCCGCCTATTATCCGACGGCGCGTGCGAGCGAGGCGGCTTTCGTCCGGGAGCGGCTCCCCATCGATGCCGTCCAGTTCATTCTCGACAACGGCATCGCCGGACGAATGTTCAACACCTATCACTTCGGCGGCTATCTCATCCACAAGCTCTATCCGCACCAGCGCGTCTTTATTGATGGGCGGGCCGATATGTATGGCGACAGCTTCTTCGCCGAGTATCAGACGATCGAGGGCGGCCTCGCGGGCTGGGCACCGCTGTTCGACAAGTATGCGATCGACTACGTCGTCTGCGGGCACGATTCGCCGATCCGCCAGCTGTTGATGACGCGCGGCGATTTCCGTCTCGTCTTCGATGACAGGACGAGCTCCGTCCTCGTCAGGAACACATCCCGCTTCGCGGCAATTCCTACCATAGAGTGAAGGCACCAACCGCCGGTTAGCTTGCGGCCGAGGTCAGCGAACCTCGCTCGTCAGGTGACGGCGGGCATTGCCCTCGCGAAAGACGGCTCGCCCCACAGAAGCCGGGCGACGACGCGGCGATCGAGCAGCCAGCCGACGCCGTACCAGATGAGCACGGTGCCGACGATCGAGACATAGCCATCGATGGCATAGTGCCAGCCGAGATGGACAGAGCCGATCAGAATGAGAGCCGTGAAGACCGTAGCTGCCATGGCCAGTCCCCGGTCGATCTGGCGAGCTAGCAACACGATTGAAACGGCGATCGCGACGTGCAGGCTCGGCATGGCCGAGATCCCGCTGCCGATGGCGAGCCCGTGAGCTGCGTAGACTCTCCACAGCATTTCCTGCATCTCCAAGGCGGGCACGGCCGCCACGGTGCTCGCATGATGCAGATAGCTCATCAAAGGTGCAAAGGGATCAGGCAGTCCGGTGACGCGGCCATAGTAGACCGGGCCGGCCGATGACAGGAGGGTCGCCACGATATTGCCGATGACCGCCCACACGAGAACGAACGTCAGGAGATACTGCATCCGCAGGCGCAGTCGGTCGGTACTGGCGATCTGCCAGCTGATGACGGCGTAAGCGAGGAGAAACCAGAAATTATACACAGCGTTGATCAGGGACGTCACATAGGGATAGCCCAGCAGCGGCTGCAGGATCTGCCAGGGATGATAGCCGCCATGCAGCAGCCGGTCCCATTCGGCAAAGTCGGCGTCCCAAATGAATGGCACGATCGCCGGAGTCAGCACCTTCAGATTGGTGTAGGTCGCGCCAAACAGCGGAAATACGAGCAGCACCGGCAGTGCCATGCTGAACCGCCGCAGCGTCAGGAAACGGTCGAAGACCGCGGTCCGCAGAGCGGAGAGGTAGTTCGCCGGCTTGACCACCAGCTTGAGGTGAATGGCGAAGCAGACGGCGAAGATCGCGGCCGCGACGGCGGTCATGACGAGAAAGTAACCCGTGTAAAGGTCGTCGGCGTCGTTGGTCGAGATGCCCAGCCAACGCGGCAAGAGGTATCCGAATGCGACATACGAAACGATCAACGCCAAGAGCAGGCTGTGCTCGCGCATGGAGCGGGTCAGCTCGAATTTGAGGCGGCTCACCCAGTGGTCGGCAACCGGAAGCAACCCTGCAGATGGGCCCATGAATGCCACGTCGACGGTGGGTGTCATGGCCGCGCCGACGACACTGGCGACGGGCCCTTGACGAACAAGCCCGGCCGACTCGGAGCCGTTGCGCAACATTTCCGGAGGTTCCTCTCGCCGATCAGGCGTGAACTCGTGTCACCCGAATCTATCGAGTCCTTGCTTAAGATCGCGTAAAGCACGCAAGGACAGCGGCGATGCAGCAATGTACCAAAAGAGGAAGGGCGTGCGGCTCAGGCCGCACGCCCCTCTTGTTCTCATCCTCCGGACCGGTCGTTGACCTGTCCGGGAGACTTTCGTTCGTCGATCCGGCCGCTCTTGCGAGCAGCCGGATGCGAAGACGATTAGCTGGACGCCGTGTCCAGCGTGGTCGACACGTGCGTGAAGATCTTCGAGAGCGAGTGGCCCAGAGCCGTCAGAGCGGCGATGAGGCCAACGGCAACGAGGGCGGCGATGAGGCCGTACTCGATCGCGGTGGCGCCCGACTCGTCCTTCACGAAATTGATCAGGGTCTTCATTGATTGGGTCTCCTTCCTGAAATGTCCCGTGGAGGAGAATGCCTTCAAGCTGTGAACGAACCCTTAAAGCGCGCCTTGAATCGGTTTAGCCGATGTGATTTTTTTGTGGCAGAACAAGTGTTTACCTTAACGGAGCCGGTAACCATCACGGCCAAATCATGGCATTTTGGAAAGCCCGGCGTAAGGTCCGGATCGGCGCGGCGGGCGCGGCAGTTGACGGCCGCCCCCATCGACCGGTTATTAAAAGACGATTAATTCTGGTGCCGGGGTGGCGGCCAAGCTGGGGGACAGGATGACAGCGAACGAAGTGGCGATCGTGGTCGGCGCCGGACCGGGACTGGGCGCGGCGCTGTGCCGGCGGTTCGTGAAGGCCGGCATGCTGGTGGCGGCGGCGGCGCGCGATAGGGAGCGCGTGACGGCGGTCGCCAAGGAGGGCGGCGCCCGCGGCTATGGCTGCGATGCCGGCGATGAGAGGTCCGTCCTCGAACTCTTCGCGGCCGTGAAGCGCGATTTCGGCGAGCCCTCCGTGGTCGTCTACAATGCCGGCGCCTATCTGCCGAAGGCCGTCATCGATACTTCGGCCGAGGAGTTCGAGCGCTGCTGGCGCATCGGCTGCTTTGGCGGATTCCTGGTCGGCCGTGAAGCCGCACGGGCCATGGTTCCGAAGGGGCGCGGGAGCATTCTCTTCACCGGCGCCACGGCATCGCTGCGCGGCGGCGCCAATTTCGTCAACCTGGCGGTCGGCAAGTTCGGCCTGCGCGCCGTGGCCCAGAGCATGGCGCGCGAACTGGGGCCCAAGGGCGTGCACGTCGCCCATGTCATCATCGACGGCCAGATCGCGGCGGAGCATCGCCCCGGCCGCGGACGCAGCGAGCGGGGGCCGGACGCCTTCCTGCACGACGATGCGATCGCCGAGGCCTATTGGCAACTGCACGCGCAGCCGCGCAACGCCTGGACGCTGGAGATGGACCTGCGGCCCTGGGTGGAAAAGTTCTAACGCCGACTGTTCGGAGCCCCTTCATCCATGCGGCACCCACGGATCGGCAAACAGACGTCGCTCACGATCGAGGCGACGGAAGACGACTGCGCGGCGGCGGTCAGCAATGTCGAGGTCGACGTCGTAGCAACCACCGCGCTGATCCTGTTCATCGAGGCCGTCGCCGCCGAGCTGATCGACGACTGCTGCGAAACCGGGGAGATCTCCGTCGGCTCCGCCGTCAACGTGCGCCACCTAGCTGCCGCGCCGATCGGCGCCAAGATCAAGGCGACCGCCAAAGTCACGGCGGTGCAGGGCCGTCGCATCGACTTCGCGGTCGAGGCCCATCATGGCCGCAAGACCCTGATGATCGGCACGCACCAGCGCGTCGTCGTCAATCAGGAGCGCTTCATGAAGCAGCACGGTCTGGTGGTTGAGCGCTCCTGACGCGTCCGTCAGTCCGCGAATTCTGCGCCGGGATCGAGGGAAAGCCCGCCAAATCGGCGGCGCAAGAAGCGGATGGAAACTCGCTGCCTCGCAACGCAATGTGGCCACTGTTTCGCGATGCCGAGGGGATCATGGTTTCCGACCGTGCGCTCAAGATGGGTCCGCTCGAGTGGATCCTGCTGCTGGGATTGTCGGTGCTGTGGGGCGGTTCGTTCTTCTTCGCCAAGCTGGCGGTGGCGGAGCTGCCGCCCTTCACCATCGTGCTGGGGCGGGTGGGATTGGCGGCGCTGGCGCTCAACCTCCTCGTGCGCGCCAGGGGCCAACGGATGCCGATCGATCGCGGCAGCTGGGCCGCCTTCTTCGCCATGGGCACCCTCAACAATCTCATTCCCTTCAGCCTGATCGTGTGGGCGCAGACGCAGATCGCCAGCGGCCTCGCCTCGATCCTGAACGGCGCGACGCCGCTGTTCACGGTCCTGCTGGCCCACTGGCTGACCGCCGACGAGCGCCTGACCTGGAACCGTCTGCTCGGCGTGGCGCTCGGCCTCATCGGCGTGACCGTCATGATCGGCATGGAAGCGCTGTCCGGCCTGGGGCTGCATGTAGTGGCCGAACTCGCCATTCTCGTCGCCACCGTTTCCTATGCCTTTGCTGGCATTTTCGGCAGGCGCTTCAAGGGGCAGCCGCCGCTCGTCACCGCCACCGGCCAGGTGACGGCCACCACCGTCATGATGCTGCCGATTGCATTGATCGTCGATCAACCTTGGATGCTGGCGATGCCTCAGCCCCTGACCCTGGCCGCCATCGCGGGCTTGGCGCTGCTGAGCACCGCCCTCGCCTATGTGATCTTCTTCCGCATCCTGGCGGTAGCCGGCGCCACCAACCTGCTGCTGGTCACGCTGCTGATACCCGTGAGTGCCCTGCTGCTCGGCCACGGCATCCTCGGCGAGGGGCTGGCGATGCAGCACGTCGTCGGCATGGCGCTGATCGCCCTCGGACTCGCGGCAATCGACGGGCGAGCATTCGGCGCACTGCGACAGCCGCGCGCTGGGGCAGGCGTCGCGAAGCCGCGCCGCTCTTGATCCGGCGCCGGTTCTCGTGGGACCGTGTCACCGTGACGACGCCGCGCGCCGCTTGCTCGCGGGGATGCGGCGGTATCTCCCCAAGGGCTTGACGCTCGGCGTCCTGAAGCGGATCGCCGGAGGCGACGATGACGAAGGCAGAGTCCGTCGAGCCTGCAAGGCCGCGCGCCGGTTGGCGCTTCGAATTGATCGATGCGATTTCGCAGGCCGGACAGTCGACCAACGAAGACCGCGCCACCGCTTCGACTCGCGCCGCCTGGATCCTCGACGGCGCCACCGGCCTCAGTCCGCAGCGGCTGTTCCCGGGGCCGAGCGATCCGGCCTGGCTGGCCGCGACCGCGGACGAGCTGCTGAGCCGCCTCACGCCCGACATCGACGACGGCATGACCCTGTTGCATCGGCTCGTGGCCGAGCTGTATCAGGCCTGCGCGGCCGCGGCGCTGGCACCGCTCGGCGACACCGATATCGAGCTGCCCTCCGCCAGCCTGACCGTGGTCCATCTCGTCGACGCCGAGATCGAGCTGGTCACGCTCGGCGATTGCAAGCTGCTGCTTCGCCAACAGGACGGGCGGGTCGAGGCCTTCGATCAGTCGTCGGTCGCACCCTTCGACGCCAAGATCGTCGAAGCGCTGCGGGCGATCCAAGCCGGCGGCGAGACCGAACTGCGCCGGATCACGCCGAAACTCACCGCGTTGATCCGCGACAACCGCCGGTGGAAAAACCGTCCCGGCGGGTATGGCGTGCTCATGGCCGATCCCGCCTGCCTCGCCTTCGCCGAGACGGCGCGCCGCCCCGCCGCCGGCGCGACGCATCTGCTGCTGGCGACCGACGGCTTCTACCGTCTGGTCGACACCTATCGGATGCTCACGGCAGGCGAACTGATGCAGGCCGCCCTCGAACGCGGCCTCTCCCCGCTCTACGCCGAGCTGCGGCGCCTCGAAGACGCCGACCCCGAATGCCTAGCCCACCCGCGCCTAAAACCGCGCGACGACGCCACGGCGATGCTGGTGGGAGTGAGTCGTGTTTGAGGCCTGAAGCAATCAAGCACCGAGTCAGAGCACCTTCAGGATCGCATCGGCGCTCGACACCTCGAAGGCGCCGGGGGCTTCGATGTTGAGGTTCTTGACCACGCCGTTCTTCACCACCATGGCGTAGCGGCTGGCGCGCAGGCCCATGCCGTAGCCGGTGGCATCCATGGTGAGGCCGACCGCCTTGGAGAAATCGGCGTTGCCGTCGGCCAGCATCAGCACACTGTCGCCGACCTTCTGGTCCTTGCCCCAGGCGTCCATCACGAAGGCGTCGTTGACGGAGAGGCAGGCGATGGCGTCGACGCCCTTGCCCTTGAGGTCCTTGGCGTGCTGGACGAAGCCGGGCAGGTGCTTGGCCGAGCAGGTCGGCGTGAAGGCGCCGGGCAGGCCGAACAGCACGACGGTCTTGTTCTTGAAGAGATCGTCGGTGGTGATCTTCTGAATGCCGTCGGCGGTCTTGTGACTGAGGGTCACCGAGGGAATCTTGTCGCCTACCTTGATTGCCATGTCGCGTCCTTTCGGGATTCTTTGAGTGCGGAAAAATCATTGGGCGCCTGGCGGTGATGGCGCCGAGGCGCGTGGCACTAAGATAGTATCGATTGCGCCGCTGTCCAGGTCGGCAGCGATCAGCCGCCGGCGGCCTTGGCGAGGGCGTCGAGCACGGCGCGCTCCGTCAGCAGCTCCGGCAGGACGATGCCCTCGGGCGTGCCGGGGCCGTAGACGGCGTTGAAGGGGATACCGTAGCGGCTGTTGGCGGCGAGAAAGCGGGCGATGCCGTCGTCGGGACGGGTCCAGTCGGCCTGCATAGTCACGACGTTGGGCGCGGTTAGTCGCGCGTTGACCGCGCTCGACTCCAGGATCAGCCGCTTGTTGACGATGCAGGTGACGCACCAGTCGGCGGTGACATCGACGAATACCGTCTTGCCTTCGGCCACCTGCTTGGCGATCGCGGCTTCATCGAAGGGCTGCCAGAATCCTGCGGGTTCGCCCACGCCCAGCGGCGGCCGCGACGTCGCGATCTGCGTGGGAACGACGAAGGCCGCCAGCGCCAGGGCGATCACGGCGATGGGCGAAGCCGGGCGCAAAGCGATCGGCAAGCGGTGCGAGGCCCACAAGGCCGCGGTCATCGCGAGCACGAGACCGACGATCACCCAGACGGCGGCCGGGCCGAGGGTGCCCGCGAGAATGGTCAGCAGCCACCCGGCCGTGCCCGCCAGCAGCAGGCCGAGGATGCGCCGCAGGACGATCATCCAGCGGCCGGGGCGCGGCAGCAGCTGTGCGATGGCCGGAAGTGCTGCGACCAGCAGATAGGGCGCGGCGAAGCCGAGGCCAAGAGCGAGGAAGATGGCGAAGATTTCCAGAGGCCCGCGCGCCAGCGCGAACGCAACAGCCGTACCGACGAACGGCGCCGAGCAGGGCGTTGCCAGCAGCGTCGCGAAGACGCCGGTGCCGAATTGGCCGGCGAGGCTGGTGTGACTGCCGATGCCCGCCAGCCGCCCGACAACGGCGGGTATCGGGATTTCGAACCAGCCCCAGAGGTTGGCGGCGAACAGGGTCAGCACCAGCATCATCGCGATGAGGAACCAGGGTTGCTGGAACTGGATGCCCCAGCCGACTGCGCTGCCCACGCCCTTCAGCACCACCAGGGCGCCGGCGAGGCCCGCGAAGGCCACGAGGATGCCGGCAGCCGAGGCGAGGAATCCGAGCCGCACATGGCGATGGTCTTCGCCATCATGGCCGATGAGGCCGAGCAGCTTCAGCGACAGCACCGGCAGCACGCAGGGCATGACGTTCAGAATGACACCACCAAGCAGCGCCACCAACAGCATCGCGACAAGAGACGATCCCAACGCGGCCGTCGACGTCATTGCCGGCAGGGGCTGGGTCGCGTCCCCAATGCCGACCCCTGCGATGACCTTCTGCTCCAGTCCGCGCACGCCGTCGGCGAGCGTGAGAGTCAGCGCCGCGTCTCTGAGCGGCGGCGCCCCGGCGTCGACGCCAATCGAAAGCTGGAACGTGGCGCGCATGCCGCCATCCGAAATGTTCACGGCAGGCGCCGAAAAATAGAAGCCGGTCGGCGCTTCGACGATCACGTCGGGTTTGTCGAATGGCGCGATCGTCGACGAGGCGACGACCTCGAGCAGCGGATGGTCCGCCGTGCCGGCGAGGCCGACGCGATCGAGCGTCAATCCGTGGCGCGCGCCGTCGCCGGGCACCTGCGCCGCGAAGCGATTGATCAGCTGCGCATTGTCGGTCGGCGCGGCCGGGCCTACCGGCAACTCGAGCTGGAGTTGCGTGTCATGGGGAATGCAGATCTCGGCACAGACGAGATAGCTAACCTTGGCGTTCAGGAGGACCGGCTGGCCCGGGATCTCCGGGCGCACGACGATCGGAAATACGACCTGGTCCTTGTAGCCGAAGGTATCGAGACCGAAGAGCGAGAAGCGGTGCGGCGCCGGCCACGCCATATCCGCGGCCGCGACGTTGCGCGAGCCGGTCCAGTCCACGGTGACCGGGAATCCAGCATCGCCCGGCGAGCGCCAGTAGGTCTTCCAGCCCGGCTGCAACGTGAACTCGAGAC
>JBGPEQ010000048.1:0-13166 GCA_041482855.1 Dongiaceae bacterium
AATCCGCCGGGGCTGCGAGCGATACCGGAGACGGTGATGCCTTCGGTCAGTTTGATGGGATAGCGGACGAGAAACCACGCCGACGACTGCTGCAGCGGCATCTGCTTCAGTTCGTCGAGGTCCTTGTCATAGTAGCTGAGCAGGCCGCCGTCGGCGACCAGCAGGATCGGCACCGGCGGGTCGTACTCGACGCGCAGCCGTCCGGGCTTGCGCAAATAGATGTGGCCGAAGGACAGCTTGCCGTCCGGCTCGACCTGCTGGAATCGCGCCTGCATGGTGATGATGTTGTCCATGTATTGCTCGACGCGAGCGACATCGGCCAGGTCCTGGTCCGACAGGGCGGCGCGGGCGGGCGTCGGCGCGCCGCCGATGGCCGCCGGCAGGGCGGCGGCCGAGAGCAACGCGAGGCCGCCGCGCAGGAGCATGCGTCGCGTCGGTAGATAAGTCGCCTCCGAAGGTGTCATCACCATCATTCATTCCCATCGATGTTGCGTGCCAAGACCTCCCGCTTGCCGACCCGGTTGGCTTCGCTGACGACGCCTTCCTTCTCCATCCGCTCGATGATGCGCGCCGCGCGGTTGTAGCCGATCTGCAGGTGACGCTGGATGAAGCTCGTGGAAGCCTTGCGTTCCCGGCATACAATCGCGATGGCCTCGTCATAGAGGGCGTCGCCGCTGCCACCGTCGTCCGAGTCGAGATCCACTCCCGGCTCGTCCTCTTCGCGGGTGACGTCGTCTATATAGGTAGGCTCGCCCTGATCTTTAAGGAAGCGCACGACTGCCTCGACCTCGCGGTCCGTGACCAGCGGGCCGTGGACGCGGGTGATGCGGCCGCCATTGGCCATATAGAGCATGTCGCCCTGTCCCAGCAGCTGCTCTGCCCCGGTTTCGCCCAGAATCGTTCGACTATCGATCCGCGAGGTGACGTGGAAGCTCACGCGGGTCGGGAAGTTGGCCTTGATCGTGCCGGTGATGACGTCGACCGAGGGTCGCTGGGTGGCCATGATGATGTGGATGCCGGCGGCGCGCGCCATCTGCGCCAGACGCTGGATCGCCGCCTCGATGTCCTTGCCGGCAACCAGCATGAGGTCGGCCATCTCGTCGACAACCACGACGATCAGCGGCAGCGGGTCGAGCGGGATCGGCTCTTCCTCGTAAATCGGCGCGCCCGACTCGGGGTCGAACCCGGTCTGCACCTTGCGCATCAGCGTCTCGCCGTTGTCGCGCGCCTGGGCGATGCGCAGGTTGTAGCCCTCGATGTTGCGCACGCCGAGCTTGGACATGGCGCGATAGCGCTGCTCCATCTCGCGCACCGTCCATTTGAGCGCGACGATCGCCTTGCGCGGCTCGGTCACGACGGGCGCGATGAGATGCGGGATGCCATCGTACATCGACAGCTCCAGCATCTTCGGGTCGATCATGATGAACTTGCAGGCATCGGGCGACAGCCGATAGATCAGCGACAGGATCATCGTGTTGATGGCGACCGACTTGCCGGAGCCGGTCGTGCCGGCGATCAGCAGATGCGGCATGCGCTGGAGGTCGACGATGACGGGCGTGCCGCCGATGTCCTTGCCGAAGACGAGGGCGAGCTTGGCGGCCGTGCGCTCGAACGCCTCGGTCGCCAGCAGTTCGCGCAGATAGACGGTCTCGCGCACCCGGTTCGGCATCTCGATGCCGATGACGCTGCGTCCGGGCACCACGGCGATGCGCACGGAGACGGCGCTCATGGAGCGCGCGACGTCGTCGGCCAGGCCGACCACGCGGCTCGTCTTCGTGCCCGGCGCCGGTTCCAGCTCGTAGAGCGTCACGACTGGGCCGGGCCGCACCTGAACGATCTCGCCCTTGACGCCGAAGTCCTCCAACACGGATTCCAGGAGCCGTGCATTCTTCTGCAACGAATCGTCGTTGATCTTCTGCACCGCAGCATTGCCCGGCACCTTGTCCAGCAGGTCGAGCGGCGGTAGGTCGTAGCGCTCGTCGGGAACGAGGTCGAGCGTCGCCTGGTTCTCTGTCGCCTTCTTGCTCGTCTTTGCCTTCGCCGGTTTGGCGACGAGCGGCGCGCCGGCCGCCCGCGGCTCCGCGGATCGCGTCGCCGGCAGCGGCGCTATGGCAACGTCCTCGGCGTCGTCGCTCCTGTCGAACTGCGGCTCCTGCCGCTCGAGGCGCTGCTGATGCGAGCGCTCGGCGCGCAGAGTTGCACCGTCGCCGCCATCGCTGCGCAGGCGCCCATAGAGCCGCAGCAGCAATCCGGCCATGCGCTCGGAAAGGTCGCGCAGCCGGCGGGCGGTATGGACATAGGTCCGCACGGGCACGCCCAAGGCAAAGAACAGGGCCGCCGCCGCCAGCAAGCCGATACCGCCGCCGAGTGCGGCCGGACTGGCGCCGGTGAGGCGGCCCAGCATCTCCGTGATCATGGCGCCGGTAGCGCCGCCCAGGCCGCTTGCCAGCGGCCAACTCATCGGCTTCGGCAAGGCGGCGAGCGCGACCGCCGTCAGGACGAGAACGAAGGGTAGCAGCAGCAGCCGCAGCCACCAGCGCGCCTGTCGCTGTAGCCGCATGACGCGCCATCCCCAGACGATCAGCACGATGCTGAGGATGAATCCGGCCAAGCCGAGGCTTTGCAGCGCGAGATCGGCCAGGATCGCGCCCGGCCGACCCAGCAGGTTGAGGGCGCGAGAATCGGTGGCGTTGTTGAGCGATGGGTCCGTGCGGTGGAAGCTCATCAGCGCTGCCCAATACACAACGCCGAGTGCGATGAGCATGCAGCCGCCGGCCTCGATCAATCGCCGCCGCAGGAATTCGCGCGCGCCCGGTGGCAGGAGGGTCATACGGCCGATCTGATTTGCAAAGTCGCTCATGCCGGTGCCGCGGCCTGCGCCCTGTCGACCTGGCCGGCGCCGGGCCGACGCGCGGAGGAAGCCGGCGCGGACAGAACCTGCTTCATGCGGCGCAGGCCCGCAGCCGTCGTTTCCGTATCGTAGACGAGCGCGACGCGGATGTAGCGCTGGCCGGAATTGACGCCGTTCTCGTCGGGGCGGCCCATATAGGCGCCGGGCAGCACGCGGAAGCCGGCTTCGGCCCACAGCCGGCGGGCGGTCGCCTCGCCATCGCCGACATCGAGCCACAGAAAGAAGCCGCCGGCCGGGCGCGCGAACCCGAACCGCTCGCCCAGAATCTCCGCGGCCGCCTCGAAATTGGCGCGGTAGCGTTGGCGTCCCTCCTCGACGTGGGTTTCGTCGCGCCACAGGGCCGTCGAGGCGGCCAGGATCGGATAGGGCACGGCGACCCCACCATAGTTGATCAGCTGGGCGTTGCGCTGGATCAACCGCGCATCGCCGGCGACGAAACCCGAGCGCAGGCCGGGCACGCCCGAGCGCTTGGACAACGAATGAAACACGATGACGTTGCGGAGCTCGCCGCCCAGCCGCGCGCAAGCCTCCAGGCCGCCGACCGGCGCCGCGCGGTCGTAGATCTCGGCGTAGCACTCATCGAACGCCACCACGAAATTGTAGCGCCGCGCCAATTCGATCCAGCGCTGCAGATAGTCGAGAGATGCCACGGCGCCCTGCGGGTTGGCGGGCGAGCAGATATAGGCCAAGGCCGTGCGCTCCAGAACGCCCGGCGTCAGCCGATCGATATCCGGCAGGAATCCGGTGTCCGCGCCGGCCGGCATGAACATCGGTTCGGCGCCGGAGACCGCGGCCGCACCGGCGTAGACGTGGTAGAACGGATTGGGGATGAGAACCACGGGCCGCTTGCCGCCGGCCCATTCCGGCACCGCCGACAACGCGATCATGAACAGCCCTTCGCGCGATCCCGCCACCGGCAGCAGGTGCTTGTCGGCGTCGATCATGGCCGCCGGCAGATGGTAGCGCCGTCGCAGCCAGTCGGCGGCGGCTGCGCGAAAATCCGGCGTGCCCTGGGCCAGCGGGTATTTCGACCATTGAGCGGATTCCCGCGCGAGTATCTCGCTCAGCAGCGCCGGCGGCGTCATCTGCGGTTCGCCGACGGAGAACAGCAAAGGCTGTCCCGGCCCGCCGGGCGCCACCCCCTGCAGAAGCGAGTTCAGGCGGGTGAACGGATGAAACGTCAGCAGGGATTCCAGCCGATCCGTCGACATCACCACCCCAACTGTGCCGGATGGCCCGCGGCGGCGGCCCGAAGCGACCGCGCGGGACAAAACAGAAACGATTCTAACGGTTGAAGAATGCGCATGCAACCATTTGCTGCGTCGAACGAATCGCTAACGCGCCTGCGGACGATCACGCGAATCACCGTACAATGGTGCGGAATTCTTCACCTGCTGCCAAGCGGTATGAATCCCTTGCCGGCCCCGCGCATCCGATCGTGCCGTGCCGGCGGACAAAGGGTCGCACGGTCCTGGACACGGCGTCGCGGCGGCGGGAAGGTGGACCCATGACAAAGGCGCCGCCCCCTCTATCTGACCTCGCGGCCGATGTCGCGATCGTCGGCGGCGGCATGGTCGGCATGACCTTGGCGGCGGCGCTCGGGAGTGCCGGTCTGTCCGTCGCCATCCTCGATGCCGAGGCGCCCGCGGCGATGACGGCAGCCGCCTTCGACGGTCGCAGTTCGGCGATCGCGTTCGGGTCGAAGCAGGTGCTGGCGGGTATCGGCGCCTGGGCGGCCATGGCGGCTGAAGCGCAACCAATCCTGGATATCCGCGTTTCCGACGGAACTGCGGCCGGCGGCGTCTCCCGGCTGTTCCTGCACTACGACCATCGTGATCTTGCCGCTGCCAGGGGCGTTCGAAAGGACGCGCCGCCCTTCGGCTTCATCGTCGAGAATCGCGTCATCCGGCGGGCGCTGCTGCAGCGACTCGCCGAGCTGCCGACCGTGATCCACGCGGCGCCGGCGCGTGTCGTCGCGGTCGACCGCCGAGCCGATGCGGCTATTCTCCATCTCGACGACGGTCGCAGCGTCGCGGCCCGGCTGGCGGTCGCCGCCGATGGACGCAACTCGCCGGTGCGCGCTGCCGCCGGCATCAGAACGACCGAATGGGCCTATGCGCAGACCGGCATCGTCTGCACCGTCGCGCATGAGAAGCGCCATGGCGGCGTGGCGCACGAGCATTTCCTGCCCGCCGGGCCGTTCGCCATGCTGCCCATGGTCGACGACGGCGGCATCCATCGCTCGTCGATCGTGTGGACCGAACGGCGCGAGCTGGCGCCGGCCATGATGGCGCTCGACGCCGCTGCCTTCGCGGCCGAGATCGAGCGCCGCTTCGGTCCCTCGCTCGGGCGCCTGCGTCCCATCGGCGGCCGTTTCGCCTACCCGCTCACGCTCGTCCATGCCGAGCGCTATGTCGATCATCGCCTGGCGTTGCTCGGCGACGCCGCCCACGCCATCCATCCGATCGCCGGCCAGGGACTCAATCTAGGCCTGCGCGACGTGGCGGCCCTGGCCGAGGCCGTCGTGGATGCCCAGCGGCTCGGGCTCGACATCGGCGACGGGCTGGCGCTCGAGCGCTATCAGCGCTGGCGGCGCTTCGACAATCTCGTGCTGATGGCGGTGACCGACGGCATGAACCGGCTGTTCTCGAACGACATCGCGCCGGTGCGTCTGGCCCGCGATTTCGGAATGGCCGCCGTCAACCGCGTGCCGCCGCTCAAGCGCCTGTTCATGCGCCACGCGATGGGAATCGTCGGCGACCTGCCCCGCCTCTCCCGCGGCGAGCGACTGTAGAAGGAATGCTGCACGGATAGCGTGCGTCCTTCGAGACGCGCCCTGCGGGCGCTCCTCAGGATGAGGGCCCCTGTTGGTGGCATCAAAATAATCTCCTCATCCTGAGGAGGCCGCGGAGCGGCCGTCTCGAAGGACGCGAGATGATGGCCCAACGTCAGAATTGGCCCCCGCGCTCACCGCCGCGCAGGCTCGCGCGACAGGCCATGCGCGGCGAGCCCCTTCAGATAGGCGTCCCACAATTCCTGTTGCCGTTCGCCCAGCTCATAGAGGTAGGACCAGGAATAAATACCGGTGTCGTGGAGGTCGTCGAACAGGATGCGCACGGCGTAGTTGCCGACCGGCTCCAGGCTGAGGATGCCGACCTGGGCGCGGCCGGCGACCAGCTGTTTCTGATTGGGGCCGTGGCCCTGGACCTCGGCCGAGGGGCTCTCGATCCGCAGCAGCTCGGCCGGAAGCCGGAACGTCACGCCGTTGTCGAAGTCGATCTCGAGAATCTTCTCCACCTGGCGCAGGCGGATCTCCGTCGGCCAGTGCCGGGTGCCCAGGGGTGCCGGCGGCTCGGCCATGCCTCAGTCCCGCCGGTTCTTTTCGGCGTCGTCGAGCGGCCGCGCCTCGTCGGGCAGCATGATGGGAATGCCGTCGCGGATCGGGAAGGCGAGGCCCGCCTGCCGGCTGATCAGCTCCATGGTCTCGCGATTGAACGTCAGCGGCGCCTTGGTCAGCGGGCAGACGAGGACCTCCAGCAGCTTGGGATCGATGATCGCGCTCTTTTCGCTCATGGCGGCTCCACGCTCCCGGCTAGTGGCGGGGGCTTTCGTCCTGGCCGGCAAAGGCGCCCAGCTCCAGCAGCGCCGTCATGACGCGGCCGCGCTCGGCCAGATCGGCGGCCTCCAGCAGGGCCTGCTTCTCCTTCGCCTCGAACGGACAGACCATGGCCAAGGACGTGATCAGCTTATCGTCGGGAATGTCCACGATCGCCGCCGGATCGATGCTGATCTTCTGATAGGCGAAATATGCCTGCAGCGCCTTCAGCAGGCCCTGACGGTCGACGTTGGCCGTCGCCGCGGCATCCATGTCCGTGCGGAAGCGCTCGAAATCCGGGACGATGCGGCGGTAGCCCCCGACGGTCGGAATTTCCTTTTGTATCGCGAAGCGGCAGATGCCGGTGAGCGTGATCATATAGCGCCCATCGTCGGTCTCGCTATAGGCCGTGATGCGGCCGGCGCAGCCGATCGGATAGAGCGCGGCGGTATGGCTGACCAGTCCCTCGTTTTCGGAATCGTGGCGGAGCGGTTGGATCATGCCGATCAGACGATCGCTGGCGAGGGCATCGCGGGTCATCGCGAGATAGCGCGGCTCGAAGATCTGCAGCGGCAGCTTGCCGCCCGGCAGCAACAGCGCGCCCGGCAAAGGAAAGATCGGCAGAGTCGCCGGCAGGGTGTCGAATGACGGACCGAACGAGCCGGCGGTCATGAAAACAAGAGCGCCGACAACCGTCGCCGGGCCGAGATCGTCAGCGCATCGGTCGGGCCCAGCGCCTCGAACAGCTTCACCAGCTGCTTGCGGGCCGCCTCCTCGTTCCAGCGCCGGTCGCGACGGATGATATCCAGCAGTTCCTCGATCGCCTGATCGCGCTGCCCGCCGCCATAGAGCGCCATCGCCAGATCGAGGCGCGCCTGATGGTCGTTCGGGTTCTGCTCCAGGCGTCCGCGGAGTTCGCCGGTCTGGCCCGCGCTCTGTTTCGATTGCTCGGCCAGCTCCAGCGCCGTGCGGGCGGCCGCGATCACGGTGTTGGCAGCCAGCTCTCCCGTGGCGCGCTCCAGCACCTTCTTGGCTTCCGCGAAATCGCCGGCGCCGATATGGCACTTGGCGAGGCCGGCAATGGCGGCCGCGTTATTCGGATCATGCGCCATGACCTGGGCAAAGATCGCGCTGGCCGTTCCCGCGTCGTCGCGGGCGAGCGCCTCTTCGGCCTGCTCGAGCGCCTGCTCCACCGGCGACGGCCCGACCTGCCCGCCGGCCGATTGAATGAGCCGCTGCACGAACGACTTCACCTGGCTCTCGGACTGGGCGCCGGCAAAGCCGTTCACCGGCCGGCCCTTCACGAATGCGAATACCGCCGGGATCGACTGCACCCGCATCTGCGCGGCCAGATCCTGGTTCTCGTCGGTGTTGATCTTGACCAGCCGGACGGCGCCGCGCGCCTCGCGCACGACTTTCTCCAGCGTCGGCGTCAGCTGCTTGCAGGGGCCGCACCAGGGCGCCCAGAAATCGACGATGACCGGCGCATCCTGCGAGGCGTCGATGACGTCGGCGACGAAATTTTCGGTGTTGCTCTCCTTGATGACGGGGCCGGCGGTGGCTGCCGCCCCGCCCATGCCAATCAATTGCTCCATATGACGCTCATCTCTATCTCTTCGCCCTTGGGTCTCATAGATGGCGCACCGGACCGGCGAAGGCAACCCTCGGCCGGCGGCTCAGGCCGCGCCATTCCCGAGATCGAGAATCATCGGCTTGTGGCCGCTGTTCTCGATGAAGGCCAGGAGATCCTGCGGCGTGATCGCCGTCGTCATGTCGTTGGCGAGCGGATGGCAGTTCACGGGATCCTGTTCCAGGACCGCCTTGTCGATGGCCACCTTGACCTGACCCTCGCGATCGTTGATGAGGGCGAAGGGCGTGACCGCGCCGGGCGCCACGCCCAGATAGCTCATCAGCCGCTCCGGGCTGCCGAACGACAGTCGGCCGGCGCCCAGCCGTTCGCCCAGCGCCTTCAGGTCGATCGGCCGGCTCTCCTCGGCCACCACCAGCCACATCTCGCCCTTCTTGTTGCGCAGGAACAGGTTCTTGATATGGGCGCCCGGGAGATCGCCGCGCCGCGCCTTGGCCTCGTCGACCGTGAACACCGGCGGGTGCTGCACCGTCCGGGTGCGGATGCCCAGCCCTTCCAGATGGGCGAACAGCTGATCCGGACTGGTCGGGGTTTCCGTCGTCATGGCGCTAACCATTAACGCGCGCTGCCGCCCGCCTCAACGGTGAAACGTCCGCAGCAGCCTTGCAAATCGCAGGCGCTTCCGTATGATAGCGCCGCCGCCGGTCCTGCGGGTCGGCGGAGAGTATGAGCGCGGGCGTAGCTCAGGGGTAGAGCACAACCTTGCCAAGGTTGGGGTCGAGAGTTCGAATCTCTTCGCCCGCTCCATAATTTCCGACATTGTGCTATGGGGTTGTGGTCGCGTCGGGCCGTGCCGGCGCGGATGCCATCACTTTTACTTCAGGCCGCGCGATGTTGGATGACGGCTCGATCCGCTCCCTGCTCTCGGTGCCCCCGCTGGATGTGGTGGCGCTCCTGTGGTTCTTCCTGCTGTGGGCCGGCTACAACCTGACCGTCGACTGGCTTCTGCAGCGCCCCCTCGGGCTGAACCAGCATATGGGGTTGGTGCGCGAGGCCTGGATGGCCGCCATGATCAAGCGCGATGACCGCGTCATCGATTCCATCCTGATCGGCCACCTCATTCACAGCGTCACCTTCTTTGCCTCCACGACCATGCTCCTGGTCGCCGCCCTCGTCGGCGTCCTCGCCGCCGTCAGCCAGACCTTCGAGGCCGTCATGGGCCTCAGCTTCACGATCAAGACGGCGAAGCCGCTGTTCGAGCTGAAGCTCCTGCTGCTGACGGGTATCTTCGTCTATGCCTTCTTCAAGTTCACCTGGTCGCTGCGACAATATAACTATGCCTGTGCGCTGGTCGGCGCGACGCCGGCGGGCGTGGCGCCGGGCCGCCATTCCGGCCTTTCCGGACCGGCCGGCCGCGTCCTCACCCTGGCGGTGATCAATTTCAACGGCGGCCTGCGGGCCTACTATTTCGCCCTCGCGGTGCTGTCCTGGTTGGTGCATCCGCTGCTGTTCATGATTGTTTCGGCCTGGATGCTGCTGGTGCTGGTGCGGCGGCAGCTGCGCTCGCGCACCTTCGAAGCGATCCGCGCCTTTAACCAGTCCGCGGGCGACGAGTGAGCGCGGCAGCCCGAGAACGGAAGGCTTTTCGAGGTATTTTAAGAAAGACTTTACACACCGCACCTATCCTGACGCTGCGAGATTTCCGCCGGGAGCGCGGATGGAGGATGGTGCATGAGTTCAATCCCGTACCGCATCCTGATTGCGGACGATGAGCCGAGCATTCTGAATGCCTACAGCAGCGTCCTGCTCGCCAACGGCCGGCTGAAGCAGGCGGACGCCGGGCTCGACGACCTGGAGGCCGAGCTGTTCGGCGACAAGCACCAGCAGTCCGATCAGACCTATGAGCTCGAGTTGTGCCAGCAGGGGCAGCAGGCCATCAGCGCCGTGAAGCGCGCGGCCGCCGACGGCCGTCCCTTCTCGGTGGCGTTCCTCGATGTGCGCATGCCCCCGGGCATGAACGGCGTCGATACCGCCAAGGAAATTCGCACCATCGACCCCGGCCTCAACATCGTCTTCGTCACCGGCTATTCCGACACCGATCCGCGCGACATGGCGAAGATCGTGCCGCCGACCGAGCGCCTGTTCTACGTCGCCAAGCCGTTCCAGCCGCTCGAATTGCAGCAGTTCGCGTCGGCGCTGTCGAACAAATGGCGGGCCGAGCAGGACCTGGTGGTCGCCCACGAATTGCTCAAGGCCCAGTATGCCGAGCTGGAGGTCGCCAACGTCGAGCTGGCCGCGGCCAAGCACCGGGCCGAGGCGGCGAGCCGCATGAAGACTGAATTCCTGGCCAATGTCAGCCACGAGCTGCGCACGCCGCTGAACTCGATCATCGGCTTCAGCGAGATGATCGATCACGAGGCCCACGGCCCGATCGGCAACGAGCGCTACCGCAGCTACATCCTCGACATTCACTCGAGCGGCCAGCACCTGCTCGGCGTGGTCAACGACATCCTCGACATATCCAAGATCGAAGTCGGCGAATTCGAGCTGCAGGAAGACGAGATCGATATCGGCGACATCATCGAATCGACCGTGCGCGTCGTGCACGAGCGGGCGGCCCGCGCCGGCCTCAGCCTGACCTCGGACGTCACGCCGTCGCTGCCCCAGTTGCGCGGCGACGCCCGCCGCGTGCGCCAGATCCTGCTCAACCTGCTGTCCAATTCGGTGAAGTTCACCTCCTCCGGCGGCGCCGTTTCGGTGCAAGCCGTGCGCAACGACGATGGCGGCCTGACGGTCTCCGTTTCCGACACCGGCATCGGCATCGCGCCCGAAGACATGGACAAGGCAATGATGCCGTTCGGCCAGGTCGACGGCCGCCTCAACCGCAAGTACGAAGGCACCGGCCTCGGCCTGCCGTTGGCCAAATCGCTGACGGAGCTGCATGACGGCCGGCTCACCATCAAGAGCGCCGTTGGCACGGGGACGACCGTCACGCTCGCCTTCCCCGCCCGCCGCACCTTCGCCGCTTGATTGACGACGGCCGCCCGGCCCCGGGGTTTGCAAGGCCGGCGTTTCTTGATCTGGATCGCATAGCGCTCGCCGGTCGCGCGAGGGCGTTGGGGAGAGCGCCGTGAGCACGATGCCAACCAAGGTCGTCCTGTCCGCGCTGATCAGGCTGAAGACGCTCGCCGCGTCCGCGCTGTCGTTCGGGTCGGTCCGCTGGCGGCTCCTGGCCGTGTTGTTTACCGTCAGCCTGGTCTCCTACGGGTTCCTGCTCTACGGACAGTATCGCGATCAATACGACAAGATCCTGAGCTCGGCGCAGTCGTCGAACCGTCTGCTGACGGAGGTGATGACGCGCCGTATCGAGACTGCGGTCCAGAAGCTCGACACGCGCGAGATCAATCGGACGTTGCTGGACATGATCCGGGCCACCGAAGTTGCGTCGGGCCATTGGGCGGACTCGAAGGAGGGCCCGGCGCCGACTGCTGCGGTCGGCGATCTCTCGGCGGCCCTCATTGCCTTCGGCGTCGTCCAGCCGGACGGCACGATCATCAAGGCCTATCACTCCGTGCTGCGCCTCGACTTCTCCGAACGGGTTCTTGCCGACCTGGCGCAGGAAGTGGTGAAGACGCGCGCCCCCGTCGATCGGGTCTGGTCGAACGCGCATGTCATCGCCCTGCCCGTGCGGGGGGAGGGTTCCGACGGTGCGCCCATCGCCGTGGTGGCGGTGGCGTGGGACTTGTCGCATCATCTCTCGGCGGCCGAGCAGGCCATCAAGGAAGATGCGGTCAAGGGCGCGCTGGCGACCATCGTCGTGCTGCTCGTCCTGCTCTATGTCGTCCACCGCATCGTCACCCAGCCGATCGGCGCGCTGACACGGCATGTGGCTCAGCTCAGCAAGTCCGGCGACCTCGAGCTGATCGACGACGCCCTGGCGCAGCGGCGCGACGAGATCGGCGTGCTCGCCAGCGAATTCAACAAGATGGTCGAGGCGCTCGCCGATTCGCGCCAGAAGCTGCAGAACCAGTCCTATGTCCACGGCATGGCCGAGATGGCGTCGGGCGTGCTGCACAACATCAGGAATGCCCTGAACCCGATCTCCGTCGGCATCTGGAAGCTCGAGGAAAGCGCGCGCAGCACCACGCTCGGGCGCATCGAGACGGCGCTGGCCGAGCTGGCGAACGAGGCGACGCCGCTCGACCGCCGGCAAAAGCTTGCCGGCTATACCCGCGCGGCCGTCGAGAAGCTGGTCGCCCAGCAGCACGCCCTGGCCGACGAAATCCACGAGCTTGGCCAGCACAGCCGGCATATCGAGCAGATCCTGCAAGACGTCGACCTCACGGGACGCCGCCGCCGCAAGCCCGAGGCGATCAATCTCGACAAGCTGGCCGAGGAATGCGCGGCCATGATCCCGGGCCGGGCGGAATCGCCGATCACCGTGGAGATCGATCCGGCCCTGGCGCGGCTGCCGGCCGTCCTCGGCAACCGCATCACGCTTACGCAAGTCGTCGGCAATCTCATGGTCAATGCTGCCGAATCGATCCGCATGGGCGGAATATCCAGCGGCAAGATCAGAGTGACCGGCTATCGCGAGTCGGTCGACGGCAAGGACATGCTGCACATCGAAGTGCGCGACAACGGCGGCGGCATCGCGCCGGAGGCCATGACCTCGCTGTTCCAGCGTGGCTTCAGCACCAAGCAGACGAAGAAGGGCGGCATCGGCCTGCACTGGTGCGCCAACAGCGTCATCGCCATGAACGGCAAGATCCACGCCACCAGCGACGGCGCCGGCCAGGGCGCCACCTTCCACCTGCTGCTGCCGACGGCGACGGCCACGCGGCCCGAGGGCCGCACCCAGGCCGCCTAAGACCGAGCCACAGGCCCTCACCCCCACCCTCTCCCGCTTCGCGGTAGAGGGGGCTAGCGAGTGCGACCGCTCCGGCGGTGTCCCCTTGTGTAATCGGGAATGAGTAGAGTGAAGCCAGGGCGGCTGGGGAAGACCAGCCGCCCTGGCGGACCGTAGCCCGTTGTCCCCTCGGTGATAAGACCGTGGTAGAGCGAGGGATCGG
>JBGPEQ010000049.1:0-13148 GCA_041482855.1 Dongiaceae bacterium
ATCGAGAGGCGCACCACGTCCGGACCGGCGCCGGCCGCGACGCGCTGCTGCTCGGTCAGCTGGCGGTGGGTGGTCGAGGCCGGGTGCAGGATCAGGCTGCGGGTATCGCCGATGTTGGCGAGGTGCGAGAGCAGTTCGCAGGCCTGCACCACCTTGATGCCGGTCTCGTAGCCGCCCTTGACGCCGAAGGTGAACACGCCGCCGGCGCCTCCCGGCAGATATTTGCGCGCCAGCGCTTGATAGGGGCTGGACTTGAGCCCGGCGTAGGACACCCAGCTTACCTGCGGATGGCGTTCGAGGAATTCGGCGACCGCCAGGGCATTCTCGCAGTGGCGTTGCATGCGCAAGGCCAGCGTCTCCATTCCCGTGAGGATCAGGAACGCGTTCATAGGCGAGAGCGCCGGGCCGAGATCGCGCAGGCCGACGGCCTTCATGTGCATGACCAGCGCCATGTCGCCGAAGGTCTCGTAGAAGCGCAGGCCGTGATAGGCCGGCTCGGGTGCGGTCAAGCCGCCGAACTTGTCGTTCTGCGCCCAGTCGAAGTTGCCGGAATCGACGACCACGCCGCCCATGGAGTTGCCGTGGCCGCCCAGGAATTTGGTCATGGAGTGGATTACGATGTCGGCGCCCCAGGCGATCGGCTGGCACAGGAACGGCGAGGCCAGCGTGTTGTCGACGATGAAGGGGATGCCGGCTTTGTGGGCGATCGCCGCGATCGGCTCGATATCGACGATGACGCCGCCGGGATTGGCGAGGTTCTCGACGAAGATCGCCTTGCATTTGGGCGTGAGCGCGCGCGCGAAGTTCTGGGGCTCGTCGGGATCGACGAAGATCACTTCCCAACCGAACTTCTTGAAGGTCTTGCCGAACTGGGTGATGGAGCCGCCGTAGAGCTTGTTCGAGGCGATGAACTGGTCTCCCGCTTCCATGAAGGAGAAAAAGGCGAGCATCTGCGCGGCGTGGCCGGAAGCGCAGGCAGTGGCGCCGCGCCCGTTCTCCAGGCTCGCGATCTTCTCTTCGAGGGCCGAGACCGTCGGGTTGGTGAGGCGCGAATAGATGTAGCCGAAAGTCGAGAGATCGAACAGCGAGGCCGCCTGATCGACGTCATCGAAGACGTAGGCCGTGGTGTGATAGATAGGCGTGATGCGGGCGCCGGTAGTCGGATCGGGCGGCGTGCCCGCATGTATGGCGCGCGTCTCGAAGCCGGGATCGGAGCGCCAGTCGCGAGACCGCGTCGCGGCTGAGGCTGCGGGACTCTCTCCCGCATCGTGGGGACGGGGCGGGGAGGGGGCGTTCTTCGGCTTTTCGTTCATCGCGTCGCCGGCTTGCGCCGCTTGCTGGAGATGATGCGCGAGTTGAAGCCGCCCCAGCTGAGCTCGCCGTTCAGGCGCCCATATTCGATCTTCGGGCAGCGGTTCATGATGACGGTGAGGCCGGCCTTCTCGGCGCGCGCCGCGGCCGCGTCGTTGCGCACGCCCAGCTGCATCCACACCACCTTGGCGCCGATGGCGATGGCCTCGTCGGCGATCGCGCCGGCGGCCTCCGAATTGCGGAAGATGTCGACCATGTCGACCCCGCGGGTCTCGCTCTGGGGGATTTCGGACAGGCGCCCATAGCAGATCTCGCCGAGAATGGTCTTGCCGGCGGCGCGCGGGTTCACGGGGATCACGCGGTAGCCTTTGCTCTGCAGATACTTCATGGCGAAGGAGCTGGCCTTGTGCCAGTCCGGGCTGGCGCCGACCATGGCGATGGTGCGAACGCTGCCGAGCACCTTGCGCAGATGGCCGTCGGGGTAGCGATCGTGATCGGGCATTCGCCGAATGTCAGCGCCCCTTCCATACCGGCGGGCGCTTCTGCATGAAGGCGTCGATGCCTTCGGCGGCATCCTCGGCCATCATGTTGCGGGCCATGGTCTCGGCGGCGAGGTCGTAGGCGGCGCCCAGGTCGAGGTCGCGCTGGCGGTAGAACAGGCGCTTGCCCGTGGCGACCGCGACCGCGGATTTGGCAGCGATACGGGCGGCCAAATCGGCGACGGTCCTGTCAAGCTCGCCGGCAGGTGCGACCTTGTTTACGAGTCCATAGCGCAGCGCCGTATCGGCGTCGATGAAATCGCCGGTCATCAGCATTTCGAATGCGTGTTTCTCCGAAACGTTCCTGCTGAGGGCGACGGCCGGCGTCGAGCAGAACAGGCCGACATTGATGCCCGAGGTAGCAAAGCGCGCCTCCGGCGCGGCGACGGCGAGATCGCAGGTGGCGACGAGCTGGCAGCCGGCCGCCGTGGCGATGCCATGGACGCGCGCAATCACCGGCTGCGGAATCTGCGTGATCGTGAGCATCAGGCGGCTGCAGCGCTGGAACAGGTCGCGGTAGTAGGCCTGCTCCGGCCGCGCCCGCATCTCCTTGAGGTCGTGTCCCGCGCAGAAGGCCTGGCCGGCGCCGGCGATGACGACGATGCGGACCGCGGCGTCACCGGCGATAGCATCGAGCTGCGTCTGCAGTTCGCCCAGCAGCGCATCGCAGAGGGCGTTGTATTGGCGCGGCCGATTGAGCGTCAGCGTGACGATGCCGCGATCGTCATGACGCAGGAGGAGCGGCTCGTTGGCGGGAGCCGCAGCGGCGGAGATTGCTGCAGGGGACATGGCTGCATCCGGGGCGGTAGTCGATCGCCCCGGGTTCTATCACGAATCTTTCCAGGCCCGGTAGCAGTACTCGCGCAGGGCCGCGCGCAGGAGATCGTCCCTGTCGACGAAGCCGAACTGCCGAACGACCTCGGCGGGATCGGTGTCGCCGGGCTCTTGGCCGCATTCGGCGAGAAACCAGGCGATCATTTCCGCCTCGGAGAGGCCGGCATCTTCCAGAGTCGGCTGCTCAATGCGGCGCGCGCCGATCACGGCATGCTTCTCGTCGGCGCGCGCCTGCAGGCGGGCGTGGGCATCGGCAAGCGCCAGCTCGTCAGCCAAGGCATCGTCGATCGCGGCGGCGTGCGCGGTATCGAGGCGCCGCCGGCGCGCCTCGTCGCCCATCAGGCGCATGAACTGATCGTGGCTGAGATCGCGAGCGCGCAGCCAGGATTCGAGCTCCGTGGCCGACTGGAAGCCCATGCGTTTGCGAAAACCACGGGTGGCATCTTGAAGCTCGCGCATGGTCGGTTCCACGCCCTCATCGTCGGCGGCGCGGCGCGAGAGCGCCCGGACGGTCGCGTTGCGCCGGAGCCGCTCGTAAAGCGCGGGCTCGAGGCGCAATTCGTCGAATATGCCATTGCGCGGCGACGCAGCGGCGACGGCCAGATCTTCGACCCCGCCAGCGCCATATTGACGTTCGACAGCATCCCACAAGATCGTGTGCTCGAATACGTAAGAGACCGGCTTGGCTGCAACGGCGGCGGCGTGCGCTTCCTTGATCGCCTGCAGCATAGCGATCGCATCGAGGCGCTTCTGATTGGTCTGATTCTTCGGCAGCCACGCCTTCAAGCGGGCCAACTCGTCGGCCGGCAACTGGTGCACGCTTGCATCGGCCAGCAGTAGATCGTAGCTGCGTTTCTTGTAGTAGAGGGACTTGGCGATCTCGATCAGGGCGGCAGCGGTCGCCGGCGATACCACGTCCGCGCCGACTGCCTTCTTCACCGTCGCGCGGATATTCACCATGGCCTCGGAGAGCTGGACATAGCCCAGTTCCCGCGGCCCGTGAACGACGGCGACCTCGTCGTCATCCTCGATCGTCCCGTCGCGATAGGCCTCGAAGATGGCGCCGACGCCGACCATGCCGAAGGCCGCAAGTTCGGCAGCGCGCAGCGCGCCCATGCTGGAGGCGCCGAACACGTGGATGCCCTGCGCCATCGCCCACAGCACTTCCTTGTGCCAGACCGATGGCGTGCTCTCGAAGAAGCCGTCGATGATGCCGATGGCCCAGGGTCGCTTCTGTGCGGCCTTGTAGACATCGCCGATGGCGGCCGGCGGCAGGTATTCCGCGTCGAGGATCTTGGCGGCCTCGGCCGGCGGCAAGGTCGGTCCGGCGAAGATGCAGATGGTCATGCCGGCCTCGCGATCGCCGCCTGGGCGCGGGCGCCCGGCACATAGTCGGGGCCGTCGGGCACGCCTTCGAGTCCGGGGATGACGATCTTTACGACCGGCAAGTTGAATTCGGTCATCGTCAAGTCGACCACGATCACCTGGCTCAATCCGGCGGCCTGGAGGCGGGCGAGTTCCCACTGCAGGTCTTCGTTCAACGTCGGGGAATCCTGGGTCACCGTGGCATCGAGTCGGCGTGACGGCGGCACAGCCGGACCTTCGCGCCGCCGCCGTTCGGCCGGCGTCTCGTCGTCGGGGCGGCGGTAGTCGCGACGCTCGATGTCGTCGCGCGAACCGGAGATGTAGGTGAGGCGCGATTGGGCCGCCTCGGTCAGTGCCCGCAGCAGCGCGATGGAGCGCGCGGGATGGCAGCCGGCGCCGAAGAACGTGCCCTGTGCGTCATTGGGATTGTCCTCGCCCTCGTAGATGTGACAGCGGAAGGACGGAATGCCGATATCCGACGTCGTGTCCCAGACTTCGACCGCCATCTGTGCCTGGCGGTACTTGTCCAGGATCGAACGGCTGCGCTCGTCGTCGATCGAGTCGAGATCGACGCGGCGGGCCTGCAGGGTCGCTTCATCGGCATGCAGCCAGAGCGCGTCGGCGTCGCGCTCGACCACCTCGCAGATGCCCGAGCTGATCGCCTCCAAAATTTGATTGCCCGATGCCAGGCCGTTGGTGCTGGAAGCGAAGCAGCCGGTGCCCTGGGGCAGCGGCAGCGCATAGTTCACATGAACGGACTCGTAGGGCAGCCAGATGCGACTGCGCGACACCAGGTCGAAGCCCTCGATCCAAAGGATCGGCAGGTTCGGATGATAGAGACTATCGGGTACCGACGGCAGCCGCGCCGGGTCGACGACCGTATGCCGGCGCGCGATCTCGTTGTAGGTCAAAAGCTTGAGCGGAAGGCTGATGCGTTCGCCGTGGAACGATTCGACGGCTTCCATGACTCCGGAGGCCTTGGCGTGATCGATGTCGACGCCCTTGCCCTGAGTGACCGCCAAGGTCCGGGCGTTTGGCCGCGCCACCATGACGACGGGAATACCGAGATAGTCGAGGCCGGTGACGTTGGCGACGCGGGTGATGCCCATCGCCGGCAGCAGCGGGCGCAGGCGCTCGACTGTCTGGTGCGGTACGACCACGCGGTGTGTGCCGCCCCGGTGCGCCTTGGCAGCCGGTCGATCCAAGCTCTCTTCAAGTGCCGTAAACCAAGTCAACCCCGACCCTCCGAATCAGCAAGACGACCTGCTGCGTCGAGCTTGGCATCTTGCCGAGCAATGGTTTCGGCACCATGACCTGGGACAGGGCCGAAAGCAGATCGGGCCTCAGCCGGAGGCTGAAGCCCGATCGATCATCTCACGGGACTAGCAACTCCCGTCGTAGCAGATCTGGGTGCGGGTCAACTGATACAGATCCGGGGACTTTAGGCAGACAGCGTGAGGGCGCGGGCCGACAGGGCACGAGCCGAGAGGGCCCGCGAAGACAACTCCAACGCCCGTGACGACCGCTCAAGCGCCCTCGCCGAGAGTGCCCGGGACGACCTCTCAAGAGCCCGAGCCGTTAGCGCACGTGAACTCAACGCTCTCGCGGAGACTGCATCGGCCGCCGTGCTCTCTTGGAACGCGGCCGACATGACGTCGTTCCACGCTTTCTTCGACACACTCATGACTGACTTCTCCCCAATCCCAGGTTAACAACGCACCCGGTCGAAACCAGTGGCGCAAGGAAACCGTGCCCAAATTTACCGCACTTGGCAAGGAAATTTTTACTAAGAATATCAAGGGAAAATTAACCTTACCTGTTAATAACTATTAACCACCCTATAAGGATCTATAGGTTTGGGACGGGCGACACCCGGCGAACTTCGGGTGCCCTTGGCGGACGGCGTGCGGGGCGCGCCGCGGCGGCTTCGGTGCGGGGTGCCGCAAGTTCGGCCAAAACGTTGTGAATTATCGCTTTTTTTAGGTTTCCGGTGCTAAACGGATTGGCTGGAGACTTGACGGCTCGCAGCCCACGCCGGCGGTACGGTTGGTGGCGTGCCGGCCGATGATGAGGGCAGAGCACCGCACGCATGTCGGCTGACGATCCCGACGTTGGTCAGCTCCTGCAGGATCTCGCGATGGTGGCCGAGCCGGCGGAGCGTTGCCGGATACTGTGCGACCTCGTCCGCCGGGTCTGGGTCTACGACCTGTCGCTGGCCCTCTCCTATGCCGAGGAAGGGGTCGCGCTGGCGCGCCAGCACGGGCTCAAGCTCGAGGAGGCACGCTGCAGTCTGGATGCAGGCCGCGTCCTGCGACTGCTCGGCCGCTACGGCGATGCCGAGGGGATATTGTCGCCGCTGCGCGAGATCTTCCTGGCGCTCGGCGATCGCGAGGCCGCGGGCCTGGCGATTCGGACCTTGTCGGCGATCTATCTCGACATCGGCCTGCTCGAGCAGGCGCTCGACCTCAATCGGGACGCTCTCGCCATTTTCGACGAAGTCGGCAATCAGCGCTACTACTGCATGGCGCTGATGGAGTGCGCCGAGGTCCTCAAGAAGCGCAAGCAGTTCGACGAAGCCCTGGCGACTCTCGATAATGCCCGCATGCGCCTGACCAGGCTGGCAGGCAACGAACCCGAAGACGTCCAATGGCTCCAGCTCAAATACACGCGCGCGCTCATTCTGTTGGAGGCCGGCCGCCATGCCGAGGCGGTGACGGCCGCCGAGGAGGCCCTGGAGGCCGCCATCAGCTTCAGTTGTGGCGACGTCGAGACCGGCTGCTTCGGTATCTTGGCGCTCGGCTTCGCCCGGCTGCGGCGGTTCGTGGACATGGAGCGCTGGCTGGCGTCGTTCCTGGCGACGGCCGATACCTGCGACGATCCCTACAATCGCGTCATCGGTTGGCTGAATTGCGGCCGCGCGCTGGTCGCCGCCGGCCAGCATGAGAAGGCGCTCGACTATGTGCAGCGGGCGTCGTCGACGGGCCAGGCCGTCGGCCTCACGGGGCTGGTGGCCGACTGTCACGCGACGCTCTCCGAGATCTACGAGGCGATGGGCGACCACCGCACCGCCTTGCACCACTTCAAGGCCTTCTACGCGTTCGATAGCCGGCTACACATGGCGGGCATCCAGCATCGCATCGGCCAGATGCAGCTGCAGCTGAAGGTCGACGAGGCGCGCATGGAGACCCTGGAGAGCTCGCGCCAGGACCTGGAGCGCCTCGTGGCCGATCGCACGCGCGAGCTGCGATTCGCCAAGGAGCAGGCGGAGGTCGCCAACCGCTCGAAGAGCGACTTCCTCGCCCATATGAGCCATGAGCTGCGCACGCCCCTCAATGCGGTCATCGGCTTTGCCGAGCTGATGCAGCGCCAGGTGCATGGCGCAATCGGATCGTCGAAGTACCTGGAGTATCTGAAGGACATCCACGATAGCGGCCGTCTCCTGCTCTCGATCATCAACGATATCCTGGATCTCTCGAAGATCGAGGCCGGCAAGCAGGATCTGCACCGCCAGGTGTGCGCGGCCGAAGACATCTGTCGCGCCTGCGTTCGGCTGGTGAAGGACCGCGCCGACCAGGCCGGCGTCCGCCTCACGCTGTCGCTGGCCCCCGGCGTGAGGGCGCTCGATGTGGATGTGCGCGCGGTGAAGCAGATCCTGCTCAACCTGCTGACCAATGCGGTGAAGTTCACGCCGCAGGGCGGACGCGTGACGCTGTTCGCGTCCGACACCGGCGGGCCCTATGTGGTGCTCGGCGTCGGCGACACCGGCATCGGGATTGCCGCCGACGATCTGCCGCGTGTCCTCGAACCCTTCGGCCAGGTGGAGAACATCTTCACGCAGACCCGAGGCGGCACTGGCCTCGGCCTGCCGCTCGCCAAGATGCTGACCGCCTTGCATGGCGGGCGGCTGTCGATCGACAGCAAGCTCGGCGAGGGGACGATCGTGCGCGTATCGCTGCCGGCGGCGTCGGCCGAGCAATCGGCGGAAGCGGACGCGAAGGCGAGCGCGGCGGCCAGCTGACGCAGCCGCGCGGCCGGCGCGGACCATCACGCCGCTGGATACCGCCGGGCGCAGCGTGTATTGGGTTTCCGCAATCGCATTCATCCCAATCGATATCGGCGGAGGCCAATCGCCATGCGCATGAAGGATAAAGTCGCCATCGTCACCGGCGCCGCCAGCGGCATCGGCAAGGACATCGCCCGCGCCTATCTCGCGGAGGGCGCCAAGGTCGCGATCGCCGACCTCAAGCTCGACGCCGCCAACGCGGCGGCGGCCGAGCTCAAGGCCGGCGGCGGGCAGGCCGTGGGCGTCGCCATGGACGTCGCGAACGAGGAGCAGGTGGAGGCCGGCGTCGCCGCGGTCCTCAAGGCCTTCGGCGGCGTCGATGTCCTCGTCAGCAATGCCGGCATCCAGATCATCTCGCCGGTGGTCGATCTCTCGCTGGCCGACTGGCGCAAGATGCTGGCCATCCATCTCGACGGTGCCTTCCTGACCACGCGGGCCTGCCTGAAACACATGTACAAGTCCGGGCGCGGCGGCAGCGTCATTTATATGGGATCGGTGCACTCGAAGGAGGCCTCGCCGCTGAAGGCGCCCTATGTCACGGCCAAGCATGGCCTCATCGGCCTCTGCAAGACGGTGGCGAAGGAGGGCGCAAAATACGGCGTGCGCGCCAACGTGATCTGCCCGGGCTTCGTGCGGACGCCGCTGGTCGACAAGCAGATCCCCGAGCAGGCCAAGGCGTTGGGGATCAGCGAAGAGGACGTGATCAAGAAGGTCATGCTGAAGGAGACCGTCGACGGCGAGTTCACGACGGTCGGCGACGTGGCCGAGCTGGCCGTTCTGTTTGCGGCCTTCCCGACCAATGCCCTGACCGGCCAATCGGTGGTGGTGAGCCACGGCTGGTTCATGCAGTGAATGGGCGAGCGATCGTCGAGACCGAACGGCTGATCCTCCGCACGCTCGAGCCGGAGCACATCGAGGCGCTAGCCGCCCTCTGGTGCGATCCGG
Organism: Dongiaceae bacterium; assembly: GCA_041482855.1. Classification (GTDB taxonomy): domain Bacteria; phylum Pseudomonadota; class Alphaproteobacteria; order Dongiales; family Dongiaceae; genus JBGPEQ01. The sequence continues at coordinate 9,058 of JBGPEQ010000049.1, forward strand.
CCGCGACCACCTATCTCGGCGGTCCCGGGAAGTTCGACGTCTTCACGGCTTCGGGGTGAGCGGGTTTTACGCAGGAATGTTTCGTATTTATCCCTTCTAGACACGTACGAAACATAGATGCTATATGGAGTGCGTGCTTGATCCGGGGGCCTTGGCAGGGGATATCCTCCCCCCTCCCATAATGAGCCGTCCGGTATATGAGAGAGTAGGGCTGGCGATGCGCGTTGATAGCGGCATCGAAAAAGTCGTTGTTTTCATCGGGCGCGTCGTGCGCGGCGAGTTCGTTCCCTATGGAACGGGGTTTCTTGTCGCAACCATCGTGGAAGATGAGACGTTCCAGACCATAGTGACTGCCCGCCATGTGCTCGATTGGATTCAAGGCACGGATGACATCTTTCTTCGCGTTAATACCCACGACGGCAATTTTCGGCTGGAAGAGACAAAGCGCTCCAATTGGATCTGCCATCGGGACAAGCGTATTGATTTGGCAGTTCTGCCGATCCATCTGTCGGCGGGGCTTTTTGACATTTTGCATATCGATCTGGAGCAAATTTCGCTGACAGACGAGGTGCTGAAAGAGCATGACATAGGAATCGGCGACGAAATTGTCATGTGCGGGCTATTCTTGTCCCGGCCCGGAGAGGCGAGGAATATCCCCGTGATAAGGGCGGGCGTGCTGTCCGCAATGCCCAGCGAGGAAATTAAGACCGAATACGGCTTCCACCACGCCTATCTAGTTGAAGCGAGGTCGACCGGCGGATTAAGCGGGTCTCCCGTTTTCGTTCAAACGGGGCTTTGGCGGTCGTACCCTGGTGTGCAAGGCAATGTCATTCCCAAAATGACGACCGGCGGTCTGCGGCAATATTTCATTGGCATGATTCTCGGGCACAACACGCTAGAGACCCGGCAAGATTCGTTAGAAATAGTCCGCACGATCGACGTCCCCGAGGAAGGGGCGGAGAAAGAGCGGCATGCGAAGATTATTCCGCACAATTCTGGCATCGGCATTGTGTTGCCAGTCTCTTATATTGCCGAGACTGTTCTCGCTCCGGCGCTGCAAGCGCAGCGCCGCAAGGCCATTGGGGACAAGCGGAAACGGCAAGGTTACACGTCGGATTCTGCGGGTAGCGCAGGGCGGGCACCGTCCACCAAGGCGGATAACCCGTCACACAAAGAGGATTTCAACCGTCTGCTAGACGCGGCCGTGAAAGGCCCGAAATCAGGCCCGCGAACATCTGAGTAGGCCGCTTCCGCATGTTGTAGCGGTATGAAAATTCGGCGACGTATTTCCACATATGCTTGCGCGAAATGTGGATGTTTGTGCCGCGAATGCTGCGTTTGAACTGCGACCAATAGCCTTCGATGCTGTTCGTGTGGTGGATGCCACGAACGAATTCATCGGCCTTGTGATTAACCGCACCATGGCGATATCCGCTGTTGCCAAGGTCTTTGTAAGCGCCGTGTTCGTCCGAACTGACGGTGCTGCCGCGCACCACATTGGTCAGGATCACCGGCTCTAACGTCGTCTGGCGAGCGTTCGGCACCGGGCCGGCGCGGACGTTGCCATCGCGCTCCAGCATGCCGAACACGATAGTCTTGTTCTCCATGCGCTTGGCCCTACCGGCTCCGGTGTTGCGACCGCCGACGATGGTTTCGTCCACCTCGACGTGACCGGACAAAGGGCCATGGAAATCCGACTGCGCCATAAGCTTCCGTAGCTCGTGCGCCATCCGCCATGCCGTCTTGTAAGTGACGCCGATTTGTCGCTCCAGTTCCTTCGCCGCCACGCCATGCCGCGTGCTGGTCATCAGGTACATGGCAAAGAACCAATTGGTCAGAGGCGTCCGCGACTTTTCAAACGGTGTCCCGACGCACGGATAAACGTGATGGCCGCAATGCTGGCACGAATAGGCGCGGCGCTTCGCGATGCGATGAAACTTGGAGTCCGCGCCGCAGCCGGGGCATGAGAACTCACGGCCGCCGTACCGCATGTCCATGATCTTGTCCAAGCACGTCCCGTCGTCGGGATACTGCGCTTGAAACTCTTTGAAGGTGTATCTCATGACTCGCTCCGTGGCGTCTGAGGATGTTATTGCGGTGCCAGATTTGCTGCCTTCAGCCGCGCCCGCTCCAACCCATCTTGTATGTGTTGTGCCATTTCTTCGGCATGACTCAGCGACAGGGATAACGGAATTTCTACGCCCCCCTTTATCGTCAGGTTCAAGGGCACGACCTCCCCAAATGCCGAGTCGCCCACTTCATGTTTTTGCACGGGCAGCAATGAAACTAATTTCATCTCTGTCCCGAAGCCACGCGCGGCGGGCTGGAAGGCGAGCGGGCTAACATTTGCCTGAGCGTAGGCCGCCAGCAGGGAGTCCAGGAGCATTGGCAGTTTATCGACCGACAAATAGAAACTCTCTGAGCGCTCGCCGTGGGTAACAACGAAGGTGAGGCGATTGCCAGAACAGGCGGCGATCAGATTTTTAGCTTCGTAGGTTTCCATGTCCGCCTCCCACTACCAGCAATATGGGGATAGCGAGCATACGTGTCAAGAGGGGATAATCACGGAATGTTTCACGTGAAACATCGCGCGAACCCGGGAAAACACGATTCTGCAAAACAACCCCATGCATTAAAAAATAACCTTTTAATGTCAGATACTTATGTTTTTCACTTAGGGACCGTCTGGAGCCCTGGCGGAGCGGCGAGAGACCTGATTTCGATCAATGCGGAGAGCTCGGGATCACCGCATCGTAACCGCGCAGGGCTTGACTTCTGCAATTAAGAACCATTATCAATGTCGCTGTGGGTGAGAGTGATTTGCATTACCAGACGAGGAAGACACAGATGCGGCACGGCAGGCCTTTGGTGTGGATGGCGATGGCGATCGGCGCGGGTGTGGCGGGAGCGGTGCCGCAGAACGCACAGGCGCAGGACGACGGCTATGTGCTGACTTTCAAGGACAACAAGCTCGAGCCGGCCGAATTGCAGGTGCCGGCCGGCAGGGAGTTCAAGCTGGTGGTCAAGAACGCCGACCAAACGCCGGAGGAATTCGAGAGCGGCGACCTGAAGATCGAAAAGATCATCGCCGGCGGCAGCGAGGCGGAGTTCACCATCAAGGCGCTCGAAGCCGGCAGCTACGAGGTCTACGGCGAGTTCCACGAGGACACCGCCAAGGGCCATATCGTCGCGAAGTGAAGTGAGGACGGCCCGTGGATCCCTCATCCGCCCTGATCGTCTTCCGCGAGGTGCTGGAGGCGGCGCTCGTCGTCGGCATCGTCATGGCCGGCAGCAAGGGCGTGGCCGGGCGTGGCCTGTGGGTGGGGGGCGGCGTTCTCGCGGGCGCCTTGGGCGCCTGCATGGTGGCAGCCTTCGCCAGCGTGATCCAGAACGCGGCGGCCGGCGTCGGACAGGAATTGCTCAACGCGAGCATCCTGTTCGCCGCCGTCGTTATGCTGGGTTGGCATTGCGCGTGGATGGGGCGACACGGCCGCGAAATCGCCGTCCACATGTCGCAGGTGAGCCGCGCGGTCGCGCAGGGCAGCCGACCGCTCTATGCGCTGGGCATTGTCGTCGGCCTGGCGGTCCTGCGCGAGGGCTCGGAGGTCGTGCTCTTTCTCTACGGCATCGCCGCCGGCGGTGGCGCTGGCGCACTTGCGATGCTCGGCGGCGGGGTGGTCGGACTGGCCGGCGGCGCCGCCGTCGGGTTTGCGATCTATGCCGGCCTGATGCGCATACCCATGCGCTATCTGTTCGCGGTCACGACCGGGATGATCATCCTGCTGGCGGCCGGCATGGCCTCGCAGGGCGCCGGGTTCCTGGTGCAGGCCGATCTGCTGCCGGCGCTCGGGCGCAGCCTGTGGGATACCTCCGGAGTATTGTCGGAGCGCAGCGTGGTCGGCCGCGTGCTGCATACGCTGGTCGGCTACGACGCCAAGCCGTCGGGCATCCAATTGCTTTTTTATGCCACGACGCTGTTGCTTATCGGCTCGCTGACCTGGATACTAGGGCGACCGAATTCACCCGCAGCGCCGGCCGCTCGCGCGGCCTGACTCACCCACCCACGGGCTGCGGGATCCTTGGCCTTCCGC
>JBGPEQ010000050.1:0-12924 GCA_041482855.1 Dongiaceae bacterium
CATGGGCTTCGGCGGCGGCGCCATGATCGGCGCCCCCCTCGCCAACCTGCTGATGAATTTCTTCCGTACGCCCGCGTCGATCGGCGTATGGCAGACCTTCGTTGCCATGGCGGCGATCTATTTCGTCTTCATGCTGGGCGGCGCCTTCGGCTATCGCGTGCCGCCGGCCGGCTGGCGGCCGGAGGGCTGGACGCCCGCGGCAACCGCGAACGAGATGATCACGAGCGGCCAGGTGCATCTCCGCGATGCGCACAAGACGAAACAGTTCTGGCTGATCTGGGCCGTGCTCTGCCTCAATGTCAGCGCCGGCATCGGCGTCATCGGCATGGCCTCGCCGATGCTGCAGGAGATCTTCGGTGGCTCGCTGATCGGCGTCCCCGACGTGAAGTTCACCGACCTCGGCGACGATCAGCGCAAGGCCGTCGCCGCCATCGCCGCGGCCTTCACCGGCCTGCTGTCGCTGTTCAACATCGGCGGCCGCTTCTTCTGGGCCTCGCTGTCGGACAAGATCGGCCGCAAGACGACCTACTATACGTTCTTCGTGCTGGGCATCCTGCTCTACGCGTCGGCGCCCTGGGCCGCTCATGCCGGCAGCAAGGCGCTCTTCGTCGCCTTCTTCTGCGTCATCCTGTCGATGTACGGCGGCGGCTTCGCGACCATCCCGGCCTATCTCGCCGACGTCTTCGGCACGCAGTTCGTCGGCGCCATCCACGGGCGGCTGCTCACGGCATGGTCGACGGCGGGCATCATCGGCCCTGTTGTCGTCAACTACATTCGCGAGGCGCAGATCGCCGCCGGCGTGCCCCGCGATTCCGTGTACGACTTCACCATGTACATTCTCGCGGGCATGCTGGCCCTTGGGTTCGTTGCCAACTTTCTCGTGCGGCCGCTCGACAAACGCTGGTTCATGAAGGAAGAGGAGCTGATCGCGCTGCGGGCCAAGTCGCAACAGGGCGCGGTCGCCGCAGGCTCGATGGGAATCGGCCTATGGCGCCTCGACGCGACATCGGTGGCGGCGTGGTTGGCCGTCGGATTGCCGATCGCCTGGGGCGCGTGGATCACGCTGTCGAACGCCCTCGTCCTGTTTCATTGACGGCAGCCTAGCGGTCTTGTCGGCGCACTATCCGCGACGGCGCGGTCTAGGCCAATGCCGTCGCGCATAACTGCGCGTTGCTTCCGCCGCAACCTGTCCTTAAAACTTCCGGCTATCCCGAAACGAAAGCCTTGGAAGGGCATCCATGTCCAACGCACTGAAGTTCTACATCGATGGCGCCTGGGTCGATCCGGTGAAGCCGGCGACGCTCGATGTCATCAATCCGGCGACGGAAGAGGCCTACACGAAGATCTCCGTCGGTTCCGCCGCCGACGTCGATCGCGCGGTCGCGGCGGCGCGGGCGGCCTTCCCGGCGTTCTCCCAGACCGGCAAGGACGAGCGCCTCGGGCTCCTGCGGCGGATCCTGGAGATCTACAAGGAGCGCATCGAGGACATCGCGGGCGCGGTGTCCGAGGACCGGGGCGCGCCGAGGGCCATGGCGCGCCACTCCCAGGCCGCTGCCGGCAGCGCCCATCTGGAATCCACCATCAAGGCGCTCGAGGAGTTCGAGTTCGAGCAGCAGCGCGGCAGCACCCGGATCGTGCGGGAAGCGATCGGCGTGGTCGGCCTGATCACGCCCTGGAACTGGCCGCTCAACCAGATCGCCTGCAAGGTGGCGCCGGCGCTTGCGGCCGGCTGCACCATGGTGCTGAAGCCGAGCGAGATCGCGCCGATCACCGGCGTGATCTTCTCCGAGATCGTTCACGCCGCCGGCGTTCCCGCCGGCGTCTACAACATGGTGAACGGTGACGGACCCTCCGTCGGCCAGGTCATGGCCGCCCATCCCGGCATCGATATGATGTCCTTCACCGGCTCGACGCGGGCCGGCATCATCGTCGCCAAGACCGCCGCCGACACCGTCAAGCGCGTCGCCCAGGAGCTGGGCGGCAAGTCGCCCAACATCATCCTGCCCGACGCCGATTTCGAACGGGCGGTCCGCAAGGGCGTGGAAGGCTGCTTCAACAACAGCGGCCAGTCCTGCAATGCGCCGACCCGCATGCTGGTGCCGCGCGAGCGCCACGGCGAGGCGCTGGTCGTGGCGAAACAGTCTGCGGAAGCCCACAAGGTCGGCGATCCCAAGGCGGAGGGCACCATGCTCGGCCCGGTCGTCAGCGAGATCCAGTTCAACAAGATCCAGCGCCTGATCGAGTCCGGCATGAAGGAGGGCGCCACCCTCGTCACTGGCGGCGTCGGCCGTCCCGAGGGCCTGAACCGGGGCTACTATGTGCGCCCGACCGTGTTCGGCGACGTGCGCCAGGACATGACGATCGCGCGCGAGGAGATCTTCGGCCCCGTGCTGTCGATCATGCCCTATGAGAGCGAGGACCAGGCGGTCGAGATGGCCAACGACACGGTCTACGGCCTCTCGGCCAACGTCGAATCGAAGGACCTCGAGCACGCCCGCCGCATCGCCCGCCGCCTGCGGGCGGGGCAGGTGAAGATCAACTATCCGGCCTGGGACACCTTTGCGCCATTCGGCGGCTACAAGCAGTCCGGCAACGGCCGCGAATACGCCGATTGGGCCATCCACGACTTCCTGGAGATCAAGGCCCTCATCGGCTTTGGCACGCCTTAGCCGGCCCGAAAGCGAGCGCTGGGGCGCCTCTGACAGGCCTCTGATGTGCCGGAAGTGCGCAAGGTCAACTTATTGAAAACAAAGAGTGATTTTTTAATGCATGGGATTGTTTTGCAGAATCGTGTTTTTCCAGTTCGCCGCCGCGATGTTTCACGTGAAACCATTTTCCCCAGCGCCGCTCGCCACCTGCCCACTCGCGATGTTTCACGTGAAACATTTTTGCGTAAATCGCTGCCCTCAGTCCGGCGCCTTGTCCGGCGGTTTGTGACGGCGCGTCAGTAGTTCCGCCACTTTCGCCCGTCCCTCCGGGTCCAGCCCGGCGACGAAATCGACCAGCCAGTCCTGGGCGCCGGCGGCCATCGCCGCATCGTGCTCCCGGAGAGCGGCAAAGGCAGTCTCCAGCTTCGCCCGGTCGAACGGCTCCGCCTTGATGGCGTCGGCCACCACCTGCCGCGCCGCGAACAGCTCATCCATTCGCTGATGGAACCGCGGCCGGTTCGCCTCCAGCAGACTATCGAGCTTGGCCCGATCGCTCTCCGGCAGCACATCCCGCAGTTCGCGCGGGCTGGGCAGGCCCATGAAGCGCGGCGGGCGGCAGTGACCGAACAGTCCGCCATGGCCGTCGCGGTCCATGATGGCGTCGGCGGCGATGGCGCCGATCCCGAACAGGTTGAGGGCGAGCGAGCCGACCAAAAGGAACCGCATCGGCCGCGAAAGACTGCCAATCATGAATCAATACTCCGTCACGCTGTCGTCCAGCAGCGCCAGCTGCAGCAGGCCCGGCGAGGACTCGGTGGTGACGCCGGTCGACAGCCACCCCCCGCTCACGATCCCCAGCGCCAGCGACGCCGCCAGCACCGCCCCCGCCAGCCGCCAACCCCCGAGTTCGCCGATGAAGGCACGCCAGCCATTGCCCAAAGATGGAATGGCCCGCGGCGCCATCGCGAGGACGGCGGACCGCATGGCCGGCGTCGGCGCGACCGCCGGCACGGCGTCGAGCAGCTCATCGAGAGGCGCAGCCTCCGTCATCAGGGTACGCGCCGCCGCCGACCCGGCGACCAGGGCGGCAGCGGCCTCGCGCTCCGCCGCCGGCCAGCGCGGTTGGCTCGTGCCGTAGGCCTCGATGACGGCGCGCAACCGCTCCAGCGTCATCTTCTCGGTGGTCATCGCAGATCTCCCATCAGATCGCTCGCATCCTTGATCAACAACTCCCGCAGCCGCTTGCGGCCGCGCGCCAACAGAGACTCGAGCGCCTCGACGCTGACGCCGAGAACGACCGCCGCCTCGATGTTGCCCAGCTCCTGATAGTGGCACAGCAGGATGGCGTCGCGCTGCCGCTCCGGCAGCTGGGCGAGAGCTGCCTGGACGCGCCCCGCAACCGCGGCACGCTGCAAGTCCGCGCCCGGCGGCGGTGCTCCGCTCGCCAGTTCGCCGGCGGCATCGAGTGCCACCTCGCGGCGTCGGCGCAGGCGGTCATGGCAGAGATTGAGCGTGACGCGGTGGAGCCAAGTCGAGAACCGCGCCTCGCCCGCCCGCCATTTGGCCGCCTGCTGCCAGACGCGCAGGAACACCTCCTGCGCCACGTCCTCGGCGTCGGCCCGGTTGCCGAGCATCCGCCCGGCCAGCGCGGTGACCCGCGCCAGATGCCGGTCGACGAGCGCGGCGCAAGCCGGCCCGTCGCCGGCACCGGCTCGACGCACGAGATCGAGATCGGGATCCTCGGCCGGTCCGCCGGCCGGCCGCCCGTACGCCAAATCGTCCTCCGCGGTCCCGCCATCAGTGTCGCGGCAGGCCGCCGGGGCGCCGGCATGGTCGACATGGCAGCGCCCCTGTCCTCGCCCGCTCGCGGCTCGACGACCCTTCTACTCGGCGGAGTGCTCGTCTGACCAGGGATGATGGCGGTGATGCATGTCGCCGCCATCGCGCATGTCCTGCTCATCGATCGTGCCGTCGCTGTTGTGGTCCATGCGCGCCAACCGCCAGGTCTGCGCGGCCTCGTACTCCTGCACGCTCACGCTGCCGTCGCCGTTGCTGTCCATGCGCGCGAGTTCCGCTGCTTCGCGCTTGGCGCGCTCCTTCTCGCGGAAGGCCCGGATCTCGTCGGCCGTGATCTTGCCGTCGTGGTCGGCATCGATCTCGGCGGCGCGGGCGGCCTCGAAGGCCGCGATCTCGGCCTGCGTGACCTTGCCGTCCTTGTCGGCATCCATCTCCTCGACCATCCAATGGCCCCAGCGGCCGTGCCCGCCCTCGGGCCCCATGCCGTGGCCGTCGGCGAAGCTGCGCGTGCCGACGAAAGTGGCGATGCCGGCCGCGGCGATGACCAGCGGCAGATACTTCAGATAGCGTCTCTTCAACATGATGGAGTCCTTTTGCAGTGGGGCGGCAACGCGTCCGCCGCGTTGTCCGTTCGACATATCAAACGCGCGACCGAGCGGACTCCGTCGGACTGTGCGCCGGCCCGCTCCGCGGACCCCCTTTCCGCCGCCGCCGCATCATAATTTCCGTTGTGCCGCCGCAATTTAGGACTTGTTAACCTTGTTCCGGCAGAGTTAAGAAAGTATTTGTCAGGGTTTCCGAAAGCACTGACCGACGGGCAGCCGACGCGATGATTCCGCACTCGCTCACGACTGATCTGGTGATCTGGCACGGCGCCGCTTGGCGCAGGCGGTGATGTCTGTTGCTGTCCATGATGCTGACCTATTTTCCGGTGAAGGGACGCTGCGACTTAGGCACCCCTGAGCGGCGCCGCCGTTCAGGGGAAGGCTTGGCAGGTGTAAGTCCTTTCCATGGAAAAATCAGAGGGTTAGCAACATGAGTCCCGACGACAGCAACCGCGTAGTCATCTTCGACACGACCCTGCGCGACGGCGAGCAATCGCCCGGCGCCTCCATGAACCTGGAAGAGAAGCTGCGCATCGCCGCCGTGCTCGAGGAGATGGGCGTCGACGTCATCGAGGCTGGCTTCCCGATCGCCTCCAACGGCGATTTCGAGGCGGTGCGCGAAGTCTCCAAGGCCGTGCGCAACTCCTCGGTCGCCGGACTGGCGCGGGCCTCCAAGCGCGACATCGATCGCGCCTGGGAGGCGCTGGCCGGCGCCGCGCGGCCCCGCATTCACACCTTCATCTCCACCAGCGCGCTGCATATGAAATTCAAGCTGCAGATGGAGCCGGGGGCGGTCCATCAGGCCGTCATGGACAGCGTCAGCCATGCCCGCAAGCTGTGCGACGACGTCGAGTGGTCGCCCGAGGATGGCTCGCGCAGCGAGCACGACTTCCTCTGCCGCTGCGTCGAGACGGCCATCAAGGCCGGCGCGCGCACGATCAACATTCCGGACACCGTCGGCTACGCCGTGCCGGAAGAGTTCGCGGCGCTCATCGTCATGCTGCGCAATCGCGTGCCCAACATCGACAAGGCCATCATCTCCGTGCATTGCCATAACGATCTCGGCTTGGCTGTTGCCAATTCCCTGGCCGCGGTCGGCGCCGGCGCGCGCCAGGTCGAGTGCACCATCAACGGCCTGGGCGAGCGGGCCGGCAATGCCGCGCTGGAAGAGATCGTCATGGCCTTGAAGACGCGCCATGACCGCATGCCCTATAGCACCGGAATAAAGACCGAGATCATCACCAAGGCCTCGCGCCTGGTCTCGACCATCACCGGCTTCCCCGTGCAGCCGAACAAGGCCATCGTCGGCGCCAACGCTTTCGCCCATGAATCCGGCATCCACCAGGACGGCATGCTCAAGCACGCCGGCACCTACGAGATCATGACCCCGGAATCGGTCGGGCTCATGCGCTCGACGCTGGTCATGGGCAAGCATTCGGGCCGCCACGCCTTCAAGACCAAGCTCAAGGAGCTGGGCTTCGAATTGGGCGACAATGCCCTCAACGATGCGTTCCGCCGCTTCAAGGACCTGGCGGACAAGAAGAAGGACATCTACGACGAGGACATCGTGGCCATCGTCGACGACTCGGTGGTTCGCTCGAACGAGCATATCCGCTTCGTTTCGCTGCAGGTCATCGCGGGATCGAAGGGACCGCAAAAGGCGGACCTCGAGCTCGAGATCGGCGGCGTGTTGCAGGCCACGAGCGCGACGGGCGACGGGCCGGTCGACGCCTGTTTCAACGCCATCAAGCAACTGTTTCCCCATGACGCGAAGCTGCAGCTGTTCCAAGTCCACGCGGTGACCGCCGGGACGGACGCGCAAGCGGAAGTGACCGTGCGGCTGGAAGAGAACGGCAAGACGGTCAATGGCCAGGGCGCCGATACCGACACCCTGGTCGCGTCATGCAAGGCTTATTTGCACGGCTTGAACAAGCTGCTGACGAAGCGGCAGAAGACGGCACCAGCGGCGCTTTCGGCATGAAGGTCGAGGCAAACTAGTCAAGGCATATGTACCGGCGGGCCGGGCACTGAAGTGTCCGGCCCGCCCGTAACAGGAGATCGGATGTTGAGCAGATTATTGGGAATGTTGTCGGCCGATATGGCCATCGACCTGGGCACGGCCAACACGCTCGTCTATGTGAAGGGCCGCGGCATCGTGCTGAACGAACCGTCGGTCGTCGCCATCGCCGAACACAAGGGCCGCAAGCAGGTGCTGGCCGTGGGCGACGAGGCCAAGATGATGCTCGGGCGCACGCCCGGCAACATCACGGCCATCCGGCCGCTGCGCGAAGGCGTGATCGCCGATTTCGAAGTCGCGGAGGAGATGATCAAGCACTTCATCCGCAAGGTGCACAACCGCCGCAGCTTCGCCAGCCCGCTGATGATCATCTGCGTACCCTCGGGTTCGACCGCGGTCGAGCGCCGCGCCATCCGCGAGTCCGCCGAGAGCGCCGGCGCCCGCAAGGTGTTCCTGATCGAAGAGCCCATGGCGGCCGCGATCGGCGCCGGCCTGCCGGTGACCGAGCCCACCGGCTCCATGGTCGTCGATATCGGCGGCGGCACGACCGAGGTGGCCGTGCTCTCGCTCGGCGGCATCGTCTATGCCCGCTCGGTGCGCGTCGGCGGCGACAAGATGGATGAGGCGATCATCGGCTACATTCGTCGTAACCATAACCTGCTGGTCGGCGAAGGCAGCGCCGAGCGCATCAAGAAGGAGATCGGCTCCGCCTGTCCGCCCGAAGATGGCGACGGCCGCGTCATGGAGATCAAGGGACGTGACCTCATGAACGGCGTCCCGAAGGAGCTCGTCATCACCGAACGGCAGATCGCCGAGAGCCTGGCCGAGCCGGTCGGCGCCATCATCGAAGCCGTCAAGGTTGCGCTCGAGCATACCGCGCCCGAGCTGGCGGCGGATATCGTCGATAAGGGCATCGTGCTTACCGGCGGCGGTGCATTGCTCGGCAACCTGGATTTCGTGCTGCGGCATTCGACGGGCTTGCCGGTATCGATCGCCGACGACCCGCTGTCCTGCGTCGCGCTGGGCACCGGCCGCTGCCTCGAAGAGATGAAGGTCCTCAAGGACGTGCTGATTGATGGTTAATGGAAAGCGGAGTTCTTTCAATTAATTGCCTGATGGATTATTCTACGGCTCCTATTGAAACGCAGCGGCCGTTGGCGCACGCCTTCGGAGAGACATGGTGAAACGGCAGATCGGATCCCTAGCTTGGTTCATGACGCCGTTCAGGGCGTGGAACCAGCGCATGACGCTCGCGCTGCTCGGCACAGCGGCGATCGCGCTATTGGCCATCGAGAAGACGAACCCCGAGGTGGCCGAGAGCGCCCGCGGCGCCGCGGCCGACGTGATCGCGCCGATCCTCGATCTGCTGTCGCGCCCTTCCGCTTCCGCCGCCCACGCCATCGACAGCGTGCGCGATCTGGGCCGGTTGCGCGAGGAGAACGCCCAGCTGAAGCTTCAGCAGACTCGCCTGCTGCAGTGGCAAACCGTTGCCCATCGGCTCGATCATGAGAACCAGGAACTGCGCAAGCTGCTGAACCTGACGCCGGACCCCAAGGCGCGGTTCGTGACCGCGCGGGTCGTCGGCGGCAGCGGCGGCGCCTTCGTGCGCAGCATCCTTGTGGCCGCCGGCAGCAAGGACGGCGTGCGAAAGAATCAGGCGGCCATCACCGGCGAAGGATTGATCGGGCGTGTCTCCGAAGTGGGCGAGCGCGCGGCGCGCGTTTTGTTGCTGACCGACGTCAACTCCAACATCCCGGTCTTCGTCGAGCGTACGCGCGAACGGGCCATCGCCCACGGCGACAGTTCGAACAGCATGGCGCTGAAGTACGTGCCGGGAGACCTGGCGGCCACGGTCGGCGATCGGATCGTCACGTCGGGCCATGGCGGCGTCTTTCCGCCGGGACTGCCCGTGGGAATTATCACGGCCGTGCAAGGCGGCGCGGTCACGGTGCAACCGTTCGTCGACTGGGAGCAGATCGAGTATGTGCGGCTCGTCGACTACGAGCTGAGCGGCCTGCTGCTGCCGATGGCCGGCCAGGAGCAGCCGAAAGGACCGCGGTGAGCGATGTGCTCTGGCAGCGCCTCGACCAGATCGCGCGGAACGTCTCGCCCTTCGCAATCACAGTCTTGCTGCTGATCATCGGTTTGGTGCCGTTGCGGCTCCCCTATCTGCCGCCGCTCAGCGTCAGTCTTGTGCTGGTGTCCGTCTACTACTGGGCGGTCCATCGCCCGAGTGCGCTGCCGGCGCCGGCGGTGTTCTTCCTGGGCCTCATGGCCGATCTGCTGGGCGGTGGATTCCTTGGCGTCAATGCCCTGGTTCTGCTGGTCGCCTATGCCGGAACGCTCGCGCTGCGGCCTTGGCTGGTCGGCGCCTCCTTCGCCATCGTGTGGTGGGGATTTGCCATCCTGTCGGCCGGCGCGCTCCTGTTCACCTGGGTGATCACCTGGTTTCTGGCCGGCGCTGCCGCCGACCTCTCGCCCGGCGTTTCCGGCACGGTGTTCGCCGTCGGCGCCTATCCGCTGCTGGCGACTTTGTTTGCGCGCACTCAGCGCGCGCTGTTGCGCTAGGTCGCCGCGATGAACCAGGAGAAGGCCCGCTCGCTGGTCTTCACGCGCCGCGCCGCGCTGCTCGGCGGCGGCCAAATACTGCTGCTGTCGACGCTGGTCGGCCAGATGTATCAGCTGCAGATCGTCGAATCCGATCGCTACACGGTCATGTCCGACGACAATCAGCTCAGCGACCGCCTGCTGGAGCCGTTGCGCGGCCGCATTCTCGATCGCTTCGGCATCTCGTTGGCGGAGAACGACCACAATTATCGGGTCGAAGTCATTCCTGAGAAGGTGGGCGACCTCAAGCAGGTGCTCGAGCAGCTCTCCCGGTTCATCCCGCTGACGGACGAAGATCGCGAGTCGATTCTGCTCGATGCCAAGAAGCGGCGCTCATTCGTTCCAATCGCGGTGAGCGAGAACCTGAGCTGGCACCAGCTTGCCAGCATCGAAGTCAATGCCCCGGACCTGCCGGGCGTGAGCATCGAAGTCGGCCAGCGCAGGCGCTACACCCAGGGGCGCAACTGCTCGCACATCATCGGATATGTCGCAGTGCCGTCCGAAAAGGACCTGACCGGCGGCCCGTTCAATCCGCTGCTGGAGCTGCCCGGTTTTCGGATCGGCAAGAGCGGCGTGGAAAAGCAATATGACGAAGCGTTGCGCGGAAAACAGGGCAGTAAGCGCGTCGAAGTCGATGCGGTCGGCCGCGTCGTCCGCGAATTGGAAGACAAACGCGTTGAGCCGACATCGGGCCAGGACCTTGTTCTCTCGCTCGACATCGGACTGCAGCAATTCGTCCAGCAACGCCTGGCAAGCGAGCTCAGCGCGTCGGCGGTCGTCCTCGATGCGACCAATGGCGATGTGCTGGCTCTCGGTTCCGCGCCGGCCTACGACCCCAGCATGTTCACGCGCGGCGTGACGGTGCGGGAGTGGCAGGATCTGATGTCCGATCCGTTGCGGCCGCTTGCCAACAAGGCGACCGGCGGCGAGTATGCGCCGGGATCGACCTTCAAGATGATGGTCGCCCTGGCGGCCTTGAAGCGCGGCATCGATCCCAATCGCCACGTCTTCTGTCCGGGGGTCTACAGCGTCGGGAACACCAACTTCCATTGCTGGAAGAAGGGCGGCCACGGCAGCGTCGACATGTACAATGCCCACAAATACTCCTGCGACGTTTTCTTCTACGACACGGCGATGCAGACGGGCATCGACAATATCGCGGAGATGGCGCGTCAGTTCGGTTTCGGCGCCCAGACCGGAATCGACATACCCGGCGAGCGGCACGGGCTCATTCCGGATTCGGCGTGGAAGCAGGCGACCTACGGCGAACCTTGGTATCCCGGCGAGACGCCGTCCGCCGGCATCGGCCAGGGCTTCATCACGGCGACGCCGCTGCAGTTGGCCGTGATGGCGGCGAGGCTGGGGAGCGGTCGCGCTATTGTGCCCCATTTCCGCCGTGCGGCCATCGTCGGCGCCGCCGATACGCCTGCGGCGGACGAGCCGCCCGCGCTGGATATTCCCGAACGGCATTTCGAGGTCGTGCGCGAGGGCATGCGGCGGGTGGTCAATGACCAGGGCGGCACCGCCTTCCGTGCGCGCATCGCCGAGCCGGGCATGGAGATGGCCGCCAAGACCGGGACGGCGCAAGTCCGGCATATCAGCATGAGCGAGCACCTGTCCGGCGTTCGCAAGAACAAGGACTTGCCCTGGCAGCAGCGCGACCACGCGTTGTTCGTATGCTTCGCGCCGGTGGCAACCCCCCGCTATGCCCTGTCGGTCGTGGTCGAGCATGGCGGCGGCGGCTCGGCCGTGGCGGGCCCCATCGCCCACGACATCATGCTGGAGACGCAGCGCCGCAATCCGGCGCGCGCAAACCTTGGCCAGAAGCTGGCGATGACGCAGAAATCATGAGATGGCCTGAACCCCTGACGACGTTCCGCCGGGCGGAGCTGTCGATCGCCGAGAAGCTGCGGCAGATCACCTGGAGCATGCTGTTCTTCATCGTTCTGATCGGCGTCTTCGGCTTCGCCATGCTCTATTCGGCGGCGCACAGCGTCGATCCCTGGGCCATGCGTCAGGGAATCCGCTTCCTATTCGGCCTGGTCATTCTGGTCGCGGTTTCGCTGGTCGATATCCGCGTGTACTTGCGCTATGCCTACGCGATCTACGGCCTGGCGTTCATGCTGCTCGTCTTCGTCGACGTCGCCGGCGAAATCGGCATGGGCGCGCAGCGCTGGATCGACCTCAAGGTGATTCAGCTGCAGCCGTCCGAGGTCATGAAGATCGCGCTGGTGCTGGCGCTGGCGCGCTATTTCCATCGCCTGAGCGCCGACACCATCGGCAATCCGCTGACTCTGATCGTGCCGATCGTCATGGTCTTCGCCCCGGTCGGATTGGTGCTGATGCAGCCCGATCTCGGCACGGCCGTCATGCTGGTGCTGGTCGGCGCCGCCATGTTCTGGGTCGCCGGCGTGCGGCTGTGGAAGTTCGTCGTCGTCGCCTTGGCGGGCGCCGGCGCCGTTCCGCTGGCCTGGACCTTCCTTCATGACTATCAGAAGAACCGCATCCTGACGTTCCTCCATCCCGAGAGCGATCCGCTCGGCACCGGCTATCACATCACCCAGTCGAAGATCGCGATGGGCTCCGGCGGGTTGGGCGGCAAGGGTTTCATGAAGGGGTCGCAGGCCTATCTCAACTATCTGCCCGAGCGCCAGACCGACTTCATCTTCGCCATGCTGTCGGAAGAGCTCGGCATGATCGGCGGCGTGCTGCTGCTCCTGCTGTATACGGTGCTGTTCGTCTACGGCTATGCCATCGCCTTCAACAGCCGCAATCACTTCGGCCGCCTGCTGGCGATCGGCATCACGATCAACCTGTTCTGCTACGTGTTCATCAACATGGCGATGGTGATGGGCCTGCTGCCGGTCGTCGGCGTGCCGTTGCCGCTGATCTCCTACGGCGGCACGGCGATGCTCACGGTGCTCTTCGGCTTCGGGCTCCTGATGTGCGTCTACGTCCACCGCGACCTCAAGATCGGCCAGCGCGGACTTGGCGACGACAGTTAAGTCGGTCGCTCGACGGCGCCGAGGCGCAGGCGGCGAATCTCCCGTTCCATCCGTCCCGCCCACATCAGGCCGTACATGTGGAAGTCGCCGACCAGGCTCCATAGCGGGTAGGTGAAGGTTGCCGGCTTGTTGCGCTCGACGAAGAAGTGGGCGATCCAGGCCGGGCCGTAGGCGACGACCGGGCCGAGCAGCAGCAGCCACCATTCCTGCCAGACGATTGCGGCCATGACGCACACGATCACGGC
>JBGPEQ010000051.1:0-12902 GCA_041482855.1 Dongiaceae bacterium
ATAGGCCCGCCACGCCTTCGTGCCGTCCTTGATGTTGTAGGCGGTCACGCTGCCGCGGACGCCGAATTCGCCGCCGCTGATGCCGACGATGACCTTGTCCTTGATGATGTAGGGGGCACTCGTGCCGGTTTCGGCCTTCTTCGGATCGCCGTTCTGGACCTTCCAGACTTCCTGGCCGGTCTTGGCATCAAGCGCGACGAGCGTCGTATCCGCCTGGTGCAGGAAGATCTTGCCGTCGGCATAGGCTACGCCGCGATTGACCGTATCGCAGCACATGACCGGAATGGTGTCCGGATCCTGTTTCGGTGCGTACTTCCAAATCACCTTGCCGGGCTCGTTGAGGTCGAGCGCATAGACGATGTTGGGGAACGGCGTGTGGACGTACATCACGTCGCCCATCACGAGGGGGCCGCCTTCGTGGCCGCGCAGCACGCCCGTCGAGAACGTCCAGACGGGCTGCAGGTGCTTCACGTTTTCCTTCGTGATCTGCTTCAGTTCGCTATAGCGCGTGGACGAGTAATTGCCATTTTGCATTACCCAGTCTTTGGAGTTCTGCTGCATCTTCAGCAGCTCATCATTCGCCGATGCGACCACTGGCAAAGCGACCAGCAGCCCCACGGCGAATGTACCCTGTTTGAAGTGAGATAGCCTCATTCTGCACTCCTCCCTATTGTCTACAGACATGCAGCCGGTTGCCCATGCGAAAGATTCGGGCAGTCTTGATCCTGGCGCCGATGCCATTTTCGTTCGCTGGACAACACCCCCGTATAACCAGAGGCGGCTGGTACGCGACCAGCTCGCAAGCTACGATCGTCCGCAGGGACACGAGCCTTGTGGTGTCCCAATCCCTTGCTCTGGAGCGATGCTTTTGGGGCAGAGCCCCATGCGCTTGGGTAGCGACATAACAATTATGCAGACTTCGCAATCGCCTGCAAGCAAAGATTGCGCGAGTCGAAAATACGACGCGCCGCACCGCAGCATTTTTTGGTGAAGGAGTAGAACCGATGCGCAGGCAATCGCGACGCCCGAAGGATCGAAGGCCCGATCGAAGCACGGTGGCGAGTATCGGCTGCGCCATGACATTCGGCCGGCGATCGTTCGTCATCGGCACGGCGTTGACGATCGCGGCGAGCGTCTGCGCAGCGGCGCTCGCCGCCGATCTCACTGCCGACGACGTGCGCGCGCTGCTGACATCTCATGCGGGGCCGGCGGCACCCGATCTGTCCAATCGGAACCTGGCCGGCCTCGATCTCGCGGGCGTCGACTTCAAGGGCGCCAATCTGACCGGCGCCAATCTCAAGAGGGCTAACCTGGCGGGTGCCGACCTTTCGAACGTGATCATCGATCTTACCATCTTGCGCGGCGCCAATCTCCGCGGCGCCAGGCTCCGCAACGCGAAGGCGTTTTCGACGATCCTGGCGGACGCCGACCTGACCGGCGCCGATCTATCGGGCGCCAAGCTCGTCTGCAATCTCGAGAACGCCAAGCTCGCGGGCGCCAATCTGGCGGGGGTTGCCGCCGGCGCCGACATGCGCAATCAATCGATGGGCCTCATGCGCCTGTCGCTCTACAACGCCGACCTGACGAATGCCAATCTCGCCGGCGCCGACCTGTCCTGGGCCATGCTGGAATTCGCTGAATTCGACAACGCCGACCTCAAGGGCGCCAACCTCATGCTCGCGCAGGCCGGCGGAGCCGACTTCTCGGGCGCCGATCTCACCGGCGCGAACTTCACGAACGTCGACATACAGAGCGCCCGCTTCACCGGCGCCAAGGGCGTCGGCGCGATCATCGGCCTCGATTCCACGTTGCACAGGAACACGGCCTGGTTCGATTAGCGCAGGCTAGAAGCAGCGCAGCTCGGCCTCGACCTGCGCGCGCCGGAGGTCTTCGACCACACCCTTGGTCCAGAGCGAATCGCGGAACGGGCTCATGTTCTCGCCCGGAACCTGGGTCAGGCTCAGCACCGTGGAGGCCTGCACGTACTTGTCGTAGGGGATGATCGAAGCCACCACGTCGATGCTGCAGGAGCAGCGCCGCAGGCTCTCTTGGGTCTGCCCGTTGCTGGCCATGCAGCCGAAGACATAGTCGGCGAGCGTTTCGGTCGGATAGTCGAGCGGGGCGGCACGGCTCGCGGAGATCGACACGCCGGCGGCGCACAGCCACACCGTTGCGGTGACGATCGTTCGTGCACTCATCGCGGTGCTCCCTGTGATCTTCCCGGAGGCCGGCAGCCGGCCAATTGCCCATTCTCGCCATCGCGCCCGCCGGGTCCAGCCGCTTTGGCGATCCGGCCGCTGCGACCGGGGGTCGCACTGTTGTACTGTCGATTTCCCCCTACTAACATGTGCCGACAAACATCTTTTCACGAAAACCAACACCGGGAGGGTAAGGGGATGAAAACCACCATGGTTCGACTTGCCATCGCTGCCAGTGTCGCGATCGCGGCAGTCCTGTCGGCGTCGCCAGGAAGTGCGGGGCCGGTCACCACCGACGATTTGGTGAAGGCGCAGGACAACGCCGGCGAATGGGTGATGTACGGCCGCGACTATCGCAATTGGCGCTACAGCCCGCTGGCCGAGATCACGACTGAAAACGCCGCCAAACTCACACCCGCCTGGACGATGTCGACCGGCGGCCAGTTCGGCGGCCTCGAGGCCACGCCGCTGTTCCACGCCGGCGTGCTCTACTTCACCGCCGACTATGGCCGCGTGTTCGCCGTCGACGCCAAATCCGGCAACATCATCTGGCACTACGAGCCCGAATATGAGGAGGGCTTCAATGCCATGCTGTGCTGCGGCCCCATCCACCGCGGGCTGGCGCTGAAGGACGACCTCGTCTATTCGGTGCGGCTCGACGCCAAGCTCGAGGCGTTCAACGCCGCCGACGGCAAGGTCGCCTGGGAGGCGAAGATCGACGAGTGGAAGAACGGCGTGACCACAAACTCGGCGCCGCTCGTCGTCGGCGACCACGTGATCATCGGCGTCTCCGGCGGCGAATACGGTGTGCGCGGCTATCTGAAGTCGTTCAACGCCAAGACCGGCGCGCTCGAATGGCAGACCTACACCATTCCGGCTCCCGGCGAAGCCGGCAGCGAGACCTGGCCGAAGGATGACAGCTGGAAGACCGGCGGCGGGCCGACCTGGCTCACCGGCAGCTACGACGCCGAGACGAACACGCTCTATTGGGGCATCGGCAATCCCGGCTCTTGGCAAGCCGAGCAGCATCCGGGCGACAATCTGTGGACCGACTCGACGCTGGCCCTCGATCCCGACACCGGGAAGATCAAGTGGGGCTACCAGTACACGCCGAACGACGCCTGGGACTACGACGCGATGGCGACGCCGATCCTCATCGACACGACCATCGATGGCAAGGCGACGAAGACCTGGGCAGTTTCGAGTCGGAACGGCTACTTCTACGTCCTCGATCGAACCAACGGAAAGTTCCTCTACGCCATTCCGATGGTCGAGAATATCAACTGGACGAGCGGCCTCGATCCCAAGACCGGCAAGCCGACAATCAACGAGGCGATGAAGCCGAAGCAAGGCGGCGGACAAGTGCAGCCGATCGTTCCCGGCCTCGAGGGTGGCACGAACTGGTTCCCGCCCGCCTATGATCCCGACCTGGGCCTGTTCTTCGTGGGCGTGAACCAGTGGGGCATGGGGTTGACCTCCTGGGAGAAGGGCAAGCTGCAATACAAGCCCGGCGATCTCTATATGGGCGTCGACTATCAGATGTACCGCATGGGCGAGACCATCGGCCATATCAGGGCCATCGATGTCGCGAACAAGAAGGTCGCGTGGGACGTGCCGAGCCCGCTGCCCGTCTTCTCCGGCATGCTCGTGACCAAGGGCGGGGTGCTGTTCACGGGCGATCAGCGCGGCCGCTTCCTGGCCCTCGACGCCAAGACCGGCAAGGAGCTGTGGAAGTTCCAGACCGGCTCCGGCATCAACGCCTCGCCGATCACCTATGAGCTGGATGGCAAGCAGTATGTTGCCATCCTGTCGGGGCTGGGCGGCGACCCCAGCTTCTACTACTCGGCGCCCAAGGGCGGCATGCTCTGGGTCTTCGCGATCGACGGCAAGGTCGACGAAGGCGGCCTCTACAACGCCCAGGTGATCGAGAAGATGCTGCCGCCCTTCAAGCCATAACGGCAGCGTAGGCACCGGCGAGGGCGAGATGGCGGTCGGTGGCCGCGGACTGAGCGCCGCAGCGCTCGCTCTCTGCTTTTTCTCGGCGCTGTCGTTGGCGGTGATGTGGATCCGCAGCGGCAGCGCCGACGAGGCCTTGACCGATCCGTTTCTCGGTCAGCCCGACGCCATCGCGGCAGGGAAGGACACCTATCGGAGCATTTGCTACGTCTGCCATCACAGTGCCGGTGGGCGCGGCCCCAACCTGTTCGCCACCAAGCTGAGCGACGAACGCTTCCTGGAAACCGTACTCAACGGCCGCAAGGGCACGCAGATGCCGGCCTTCGGCCTGCGCCTGTCGCCCGACGAAGTGTGGCAGGTGCACGCCTTCGTCAAATCCACGGATCACTACGCCAACTGAGCAGACCGGCCGCGCCACATTGTCTCCCCGCAGGCTTTCTGACACTATCCCCGTTCCGGCGCTCGCCAGAGGCGCCTATATAACGCTGATGAGGGAGACGACGCCGGTGTCGAGCGAACATGCAACGGTTGAGCGGTTGACGCTGCCGGACGGCGCGCCCGCCGGCGAGCGGCTCTATCGGATGTTCGTGAAGGACCTGGTATTGCAGTGCAACATCGGAGTCTACCCCCATGAGCGGCTGCGCCCGCAACCCGTGCGCATCAACGTCGACATGCAGGTGCGCGAGACCAGTATGCCACTGAACGACGATATCGCCAACGTGCTGTCCTACGATCGCATCACCGCCGCCATCAAGGCCCACATCGCCAAAGGTCACATCAATCTGGTGGAGACCCTGGCGGAGGATATCGCCGCCATCTGCCTCGCGAACCCGCGCGTCGACCATGCCCGCATCGGCGTGGAGAAGCTCGCCGTCGAGCCCAACGCCGCCAGCGTCGGCATCGAAATCGAGCGGCGCCGCCATCACCAGAACCATCCCGCGATCGCCGAGCTGTTCCCGCTCGCCTTCGACGCCGCGCGCCGCGGGCGCCGCGACGGGGGGAATTGAGCTGGCGAAGCCCCTGCTCTGGGTCGTCAAGCTCGGCGGCAGTCTCGCTCGTTCACCGCAGCTCAAGCGCTGGCTGGCCGTGCTCGCCGCGGCCGGAAGCGCGAC
Organism: Dongiaceae bacterium; assembly: GCA_041482855.1. Taxonomy (GTDB): domain Bacteria; phylum Pseudomonadota; class Alphaproteobacteria; order Dongiales; family Dongiaceae; genus JBGPEQ01. Next base: position 5,267 of record JBGPEQ010000051.1, read on the forward strand.
CGTCGTCGTCCCCGGCGGCGGCCCCTTCGCCGATCAGGTGCGCGCCCTGCAGAAGCAGCGCCGCTTCGACGACGCCACCGCCCATCACATGGCCCTGCTGGCGATGGAGCAGTATGGCCGCATGCTCGCCGGCCTGCAGCCGGGCCTGCAGCCGGCGGCGAGCCGCAGTGAGATCGCGCGGGCGCGCCGCGCCGGGCAGACCGCCGTCTGGATGCCGACGCCCATGGTGCTGGCCGATCCCGGGATCGCCGCCAGTTGGGACATCACCTCAGACAGCCTGGCGGCTTGGCTCGCCGGCAAGCTTAGGGCCGACCGGCTGGTGCTGGTGAAATCCGTCGCCATTGCCGAGGCCAGCGTGCCGGCATCGATCCTGGCCCGCCGCGGCATCGTCGACCCGGCCTTTCCCGACTATCTCGCGCGCAGCGCCCGCGAAGTCTGGTGCATCGACGACGCGGGCCATGCCGAGATGGCCGCCGCGTTCAGGAGCGGCCGCGGACCCGGCGCGCAGATCCTCGCGGCGGCGGCGACGAAGCGGCGCCTCCCCCGTCGATTGCCGGCCGTCGCTGGCATGTTAACATCGAACGTTGACCGCTGCCGGACTCGACAGCAATGACGGGAGCCGCTCCGCAATGGCGAAGAAGATCCGCACACCGCGGCTGGCCTGGGCGCTGACGGGGTCGGGGCACTTCTTCACCGAGAGCCTGGCGATGATCGGCCGCATTCCCGATGCCGACGTCTTCGTCAGCAAGGCGGCCGCCGAGGTCGTGCGCATGTACCGGGACGACATGGACAAGCTGCCGAAATCGGTGCGCGTCTTCAAGGACACCACGGCCAGCGCGGCACCGGTCGGCCTCTTCTACCACGGCGTCTATCACACGCTCGTGGTGGCGCCGGCGACCTCGAACACGGTCGCGAAGTGCGTCTATGGCATCTCCGACAATCTCGCCACCAACGTCTTCGCGCAGGCCGGCAAGTGCCGCGTGCCCATCATCGTGTTCGCCTGCGACACCGCGCCCGAACTGGAGACCAAGGCGCCCGACGGAATGGTGAAGGTGTTCCCGCGCCGCATCGACCTGGAAAACACCGAGCGGCTGAAAGGCTTCGAAGCCACCACGGTCGTCGAAAGCGTCGCCGATCTGGAAGCAGCCCTGAGCACCCGGCTCGCATGCCTGAACATCTCCTTTTCCTGACGGGCCGGCTGGCCAAGCCGCGCGTCGCCAATGTGCTGCAGGCGATGCAGCCGACCGATTTCACCTACACCGTCCACGACCTCGGCGTGAAGGTGGCGGCGCTGATGACGGCCGACCTGATCCGCCGGCGCCTGCCGCGGCCGGTGGCCGCCGACCGCATCATCCTGCCCGGCCGCTGCCGCACCGATCTCGACGCCCTCGGCGCTCACTATGGCGTGGCCGTGACGCGCGGCCCCGACGACATCAACGACCTGCCCGAGTTCTTCGGCGGCAAGGGCCAGCCGCGCGATCTCTCGCGCCATGACGTCCGCATCTTCGCGGAGATCGTGGACGCGCCGAACCTCGCGATCCCCGACATCCTGCGGCGCGCCGCTGAATACCGCACCGCCGGCGCCGACGTGATCGATCTCGGCTGCCTGCCGGACACGCCGTTTCCCCATCTCGAGGCCGCCGTGCGCACGCTGGTCGACGCCGGCCATCGCGTGAGCGTGGACTCGGCCGCCATCGAGGAACTGCGCCGCGGCGCCAAGGCCGGCGCCCAGTTCCTGCTCAGCCTGACCGAAGAGACGCTGTCGCTGCTCGACGAGGTCGATGCCGTACCCGTGCTCATCCCAGCCCGCCACGGCGATCTCGATTCCCTGCTGCGCGCCATGGACGCGCTGGACGCGCGCGGCCGCCGCTATCTCGCCGACCCCATCCTCGATCCCATCCATTTCGGATTCATGGACTCGCTCGGCCGCTACGCCGCCCTGCGCAAGGCTCGGCCGCAGGCCGAAATCCTCATGGGCACCGGCAATCTCACCGAACTCACGGATGCCGACACCACCGGCATCACCGCCGCGCTCATGGGCATCGTCTCGGAGCTGCACATCGCCAATGTGCTGGTCGTGCGCGTCAGCCCCCATTGCCGCCGCGCCTTGGAGGAGACCGACGCCGCCCGCCGGATCATGTTCGCCGCTCGTGAAGAGGGCAGCCTGCCGTCGGGCATCGGCCCCGCCCTGCTCTGCTTGCACGACCGCAAGCCGCTGCTCCATACGCCCGCCGAGATCGCGGACATGGCGGCTGCGATCGGCGACGACAACTTCCGCATCGAATTGGCCGCGGACGGCCTGCATATCTACAACCGGCATGGTCATCATGCGGCAACCGACCCGTTCGAATTGTTCCCGCGTCTCGCGGTCGAGCGCGATGGCGGCCATGCCTTCTATCTCGGCTACGAGCTGGCCAAGGCCGAGATCGCCTGGCGGCTCGGCAAGCGCTATGTCCAGGACCAGCCGTTGAACTGGGGCTGCGCCGTCGATCGGCCGGAGGAGGACCTCTCGCGCTTCAAGGCCGCCGGCACCACGCTGGCGGCCAAGCGCAAGGCGCGGAGCAAGCGATGATCCGCGAGTGCATCGTGATCACGCAGGGCCGCGCCGGCCTGGTGCATATTGCACCCCTCGGTCTTATCGAGGAGGGCGAGCATCTGGTGATCGCGCCGTTCCGGCCGTCGCTCACCCTCGACAATCTGCGGGAGAACCCGTTCGCCGTCGCCAACTACACCGACGATGTCCTGGTGTTCGCCGGCTGCCTCACCGGCCGCCGCGAGTGGCCGACCAAGCCGGCCACCAAGGTACCGGGCGCCGTGTTGGAGCAGGCCCTCGCTCACGCCGAACTCCAGGTCGTCGCCGTCGCCGAGGACGAGCAGCGCCCGCGCTTCCGCTGCGCCGTGATCCATGAGGAAAACCACCGGCCGTTCCATGGCTTCAATCGGGCCCAAGCGGCCGTCGTGGAGGCGGCGATACTCGTCAGCCGGCTGCACATGATGCCGCCCGAGAAGATCGAGCGCGAGATCGGCTACCTGCAGGTCGCCATCGACAAGACGGCCGGCCCGCACGAGCGCCAGGCCTGGGACTGGCTGATGGATCGGATCGCCGAGCACAAGACGAAGACAACAACGGAGCGGCGGGCATGACGGGCTTTCTGGCGAGCGTGACATCGGCCGCCGAGGCGGAGATCGTGCTGGCGGCCGGCGCCGACATCATCGATCTCAAGGATCCCCACAGCGGCGCCCTCGGCGCGCTGCCCTCGTCCGCCATTCGAGAGGCCGTGCGCGCGGTGGCCGGCCGCCGCACGGTCAGCGCTACCGCGGGCGACCTGCCCATGCAGCCGCGCCTCATCGCCGATGCGGTCGCCCGCATCGCCGAACTCGGAGTCGATATCGTCAAGGTCGGCATGTTCCCGGGCGGCGATCCCTTCGCCTGCATCGCCACCCTGGCAAAAGCGGGTGCCCGCGGCACGCGCATCGTCGCCGTGCTGTTCGCCGATCAGACGCCTGATTTCGCCGTGATCGATCGGCTGCAAGAGGCCGGCTTCGCCGGCGCCATGCTGGATACCGCCGACAAGCAGGCCGGCGGACTGCGGCGCCATCTCGGCGATGCCGTCCTCGCCGATTTCGTCGAACGCGTATCGCGGCGGGAAATGCTCAGCGGCTTGGCCGGTTCCCTGGGCTTGGCCGACATCGCACCGTTGACGCGCCACAGCCCGGACTACCTGGGCTTTCGCGGCGCCCTATGCACGGCCGGGCGCACCTCGACACTGGACCCGGAACGGGTTCGAGCCGTCCGCACGGCCATCGATCAGGCCGGAGATCACCAACCGTCGGCGGCCAGGATCGCCACCGCCGCCGCCGGCGCGCAGCGCGCCGCCCACTCCCGCGTCGCCGGCTCGCCTTCGACCAGGCTGGAAAAGTCGACATAGGGCCGGCGCAACCGTTCGGCCAACGGCCGCAACAGGAAGCGCCCGACGCCGGCGCCGACGACCGGCGCCTCATCGCCGAGCGCGCCGCGCGACAGCACGCGATCGATGGCGGCATGCAAGGTCTGCCGCTGCCGCTCAGCGAGATGGGCCGCCAGCCGACGCCAGTCCGCCAAATCGGCGGATTGCAGGTCGCGCCCGAGCATGCGGGCCAGGCGCCGCGCGCTCTCCTCCACCGTCTTGCCGCGGCCGTCGGCCGTCGGCAGCTGGTCGGCATCGTCGGGCAGTTCGCCGGTGAGGCGATGCACGTCGGCCAAGGTTGCGAAATGCTCGGCCATCAGCCGCTGGCGCTGACCGCCGAACGGAACGCTCTCGGCCGCCGCCATCACCGGCGTGCGCGTGGCGCCGGTATAGACGAGTTCTTCCGACACGAGCCGTTCGTCGTCGGTATGGCCCGCCGCGTCCACCTGCCCGCCCCGGATCGGAACGATGTCGGTCGTCGTGCTGCCGACATCGATGAAGAGCGCCTGCGGGCAGCGGGTACCGACGAAGCGGGCGCTGGCATGCCAATTGGCCGATGCCACCGCCTGCCAGTGCTCGCAGGGCGAGGCGACGAATCCCAGTTGCCCCGCATAGACGCGCACCTCGTCGCCGGCGAGGGTCTCGGTCATCGCCTGGCTCAGGCGCGCCACCCCTTCGGCGCGGTCGGCGAAGAGATCGGCGAGTTCGCCGGTCATGGTGACGCCATGGCGGCGCGAACGCCGCAACTGCCGGCGCGCCTCGCCGAGCGATCGCGTCAGCTCGTCCATCCCGAGCCACAAGCGGCAGGGAACCTGCAGCGCCGTCACCAGCCGCCCGCCGCGCTCCACTTGCGCGGCCTTGAGATGGGCGCCGCCCAGGTCCCAGCCGGTGATCACGTCATCAGCCATGGAACGCCATCACCTCGACTCGCTCCGCTCCGACTCGCAGAGGTCGCTCGATCGCGCACAGCTCATGATCGATCAAACCAAGTACCAACTCGGCCGGGTTCATGCGGATCGCGCGCCCGAGGCCGACATAGGACGTCGTCAACCGCGGATTGACTTCGAGGACGAGCGGCCCGGCGGCCATATCGATGAAATCGATGCCCACATAGCCCCAGAGATCGGGCATGGCGGCGGCGACAGCGACGGCGATGGGCTCCAAGAGCGGGCGCCGCTGTTCGAGTCCGCCGACGACGCTGCCGCAGAAGCGAAACGCGCCGTTCTCGATTGCGACCTCCTGCCGATTGCAACTCAGCAGCCAGGCGCGCCCGTTCTGGCAGAGCATCGACAGACTGGCGGCCATTCCCTCCGCATAAGGCTGAACGACGAAGTTGCCGCGCTCTGGCGCAGCGGTGAGCCACCGCCGCATATCGTCGCGCCGGCGAAACAATCGCGTCGACTCTGCGCCGGCGCCATCGTCGGGTTTGACGACCCATCCATTGGGAGCGGCCGGCAGATTGCCGTTCAACGCCGCCTGTGACGGCACGGTCGGCACGACCGCAATGCCAAGGGCCGCCAGGTGCTCCGCCGTCGCCAGCTTGCTCGCCGCCAGGGCCACGGCGCGCGGGCGGCTGCCGATGAGCGCGCGGCCTGCGGCAAGGACGAGTTCGCTTAAGCGCGCCAGCGCGCCGCCGGTCTCCGGCGCAATCGGCCAAACAGCGTCCGCCGCTTCGATGGCATCGCGCCACGCAATCCAGGGGTCTTCTCGCGCGGTGACGACTCTGAACGCCGCCGGCAGGCCCGCATTGCCAAGTCGCTCGTCGCGCACGGACACAATGTCGATGCCGCCTACGCCCGCGACGTCCTTGACAAGCGCCGCCAGCATCATGTCGCCTTCCCGCGCCAGACTCGCCGGCAGCGGTTGGCCGAGAAACCCGCCGCCGGTGACATACTCGCAGATCAACAGACGCAAGGCTCGCTCCCGTGGAAGTCATTCCCGTCATCGACCTCAAGAACGGCCAGGTCGTCCATGCCCGGCGCGGCGAGCGGGATTCCTACCGCCCCGTGCGCTCGCAGCTTTGTCGCGGCAGCGAGCCCGTCGATGTCGTCGCCGGCCTGCTCGCGGTGCACCCCTTCGCGACGCTCTACATTGCCGACCTCGATGCCATCCAGGCACGCGGCAACAGCATCGCGTCCATTCGCCAAATCCGGCAAAATTTTCCCGAATTGCGGCTCTGGGTCGACAATGGCCTTGCCGATCCCGCCATCTGCCGCAACTGGCTGGCGCAGGATCTGGGCGACCTCGTGCTCGGCAGCGAGGCGCAATCCGACTCCGCAGGGCTGCAGGCATTGTCGGATGACGATGCGCGCCGTCATCTTATCCTCTCGCTCGACTACAAGAATGACCGGTTCCTGGGTCCGCCCGACCTGCTGTCAGCGCCGTCGCTCTGGCCGGACCGCATCATCGTGATGACCCTGAGTCGGGTCGGCAGTCGCGGCGGTCCGGATCTCGATCTCCTGCGCCGCTGGCGCAATGAAGTGCCCGACAAAAAAATCTTCGCCGCCGGCGGTGTGCGCGGCGGCGAAGACTTGTTGGCATTGGCCGGCTGCGGGACCAGAGGCGTCCTCGTCGCGACCGCTCTACATGAGCGGAGGATCGGTCGGGCCGAGATCGCCGCCGTCGATTCCGAGGCGGCGTAGGCTTAGCGGCGACCGCTCAGCCGGCGCCGAACGGATGCTTGACCGAGCCCTTCTTGGCGACGACTTCCTTCGCCGTCGGCGTGCCGGCAATGGCGCGCTGGATCGATTCCTTCGTCGCCTGGTAGTTAAACTGCTGGATCTTCTTGTCGTCCGCGGCCTCCCAGTGGATGAACACGCCGACGCAGATGAAGATATCGTCGGCCTCATCGGCCGGAATGGTGCCGTCGGCGACGCAATCGGTCACCGCCTGGGCGACGGCGGTCTGCGCCGGGCCGAACATCTGAACGGCCTGCTTGGCATTCTTGATCGTCACTTTGTTGAACAGGATGGTGTTGGGCTTGCAGGGCAGATTCGGCGCCACCACCGCAAGGAGGGTGGTGAAGCCATCCTTGTTGTTGGTCAGCGCGTTGCAGAACGCGGCTTCAGCCGCGCTGCCGCGCGGACCCATGAGCAAATCGATGTGGGCGACTTCGTTGCCGTCACCGACAAGCGATTCACCAAGCAGGACTTTGTTGATCTTGGCCATGATGAGAACTCCTCCCTATGCGAGCGGTCCGATACGGAAAGCGTCAACCGAGGCGCCCCGCCAATGCGGCAGCGCCTCGCTCGCCTCTCTCCCGGCGCACGGAGCTATCCTTGTTTGCAGCGCCCGACCGGAACAGGGTCGGACCGGTTGACCAGACAGCAAGCCCCTGGCGGACAGAGGACACGCACCGGATGGTAGGCACAACGCGCCGCCGTCAGCAAGGTCCGTTTTCGGCGACCCGAAGGCAAATCGGGTGAAGACAGCTCCTACGACACCAATTCGGTTGTCACTCCCGCGAAAGCAGGGCCCAGGGCAGGCGACGGCGCAGCTGTTCTGGATTCCCGCTTGCGAGCGTGTGAGGAAATCCCTAGGGACGCTGGATCTGCGTCGCGCGTCCTTCGAGACGGCCCCTTCGCGGCCTCCTCAGGATGAGGATTTTCCTTAATGCCATCAAAAATCTACCTCATCCTGTGGAGCGCCCAACGGGCGCGTCTCGAAGGACGCACGACATCGGTGCAGAT
>JBGPEQ010000052.1:0-12842 GCA_041482855.1 Dongiaceae bacterium
AAGGCCGGCGACAGCCCCATGGAGGGTTCGTCCATGCAGATCAGGCGCGGCCGCGCCATCAGGGCCCGCCCGATGGCCACCATCTGCTGCTCGCCACCCGAGAGGGTGCCGGCCAGCTGCTGGCGCCGCTCCTTGACGCGCGGGAACAGGGAATAGACCCGCTCCAGATCGTCGTTCAGGTTCTCGCGATCGCGGCGCGTATAGGCGCCCATCTCGAGGTTCTCGAGCACGGTCATGCGCGGGAACAGCCGCCGCGCCTCGGGAACCGGCGCGATTCCGAGCCTGACGCGCGCCGCCGTGGGCAGCGTATTGATCTTTTGGCCTTCGTAAAAAATGTCCCCCGTCTTGGGCAGCACGATGCCCAGCACCGCCTTCATGGTGGTGGACTTGCCGCTCGCGTTGCCGCCCAGCAGGCAGACGATCTCGCCCTGCTTGATCTCGTAGTTCACGTCCTTCAGGACGTGCAGTTCGCCGTAATAGGTATTCACGCCGCGGAACTCAAGCATGGGCCGCCTTCCGTCCGAGATAGGCCTCGAGCACCTGGGGATTGCTGTGCACTTGCGCGGCGGTGCCCTCGGCGATCTTCTCGCCGTGATCGAGAACGATGATCTTGTCGGCGATATCGTTGACGACGTTCAGCTTGTGCTCGATCAGGAAGACGGTCAGCCCCATCGTGCGCAGGCTCCTGATCTGGTCCGACAGCTCCAAGGTCTCCGCCGGATTCATGCCGGCCGTCGGCTCGTCGAGCAGCAGCACCTTCGGCCGCGACGCCAGCGCGCGGGCGATCTCGACCCGGCGGCGGTTGGCGTAGGAAAGCTCCTTGACCATCTGGTTGGCGCGCGGCAGCAGGCGATTGCCGAAGGCCCCGATGATCTCGATGGCGCGCTCTTCCGCCTCGCGCTCCTCGGCGCGGCTGCGCGGCGTGCGCAGGACGGCGGCGAGCGGCCCCGTCGTCGTGCGGGAATGCATGGCGACGAGGATGTTCTCCCGGACGGTCATGTTGCTGAACAGGCGCAGATTCTGGAACGTGCGGGCGATGCCGCGCTGGGTGATCAGGTGGGCCGGGAGGCCCGTGATGTCTTGGTCGAGCAGGAAGACCTTGCCGGACGACGGCTCGTCCATGCCGGTGATCAGGTTGAACGTCGTCGACTTGCCGGAACCGTTGGGGCCGATCAGCGCCACGATCGAATTGGTTTCGACAACGATATCGAGGTCCTTGACCGCGATGATACCGCCATATCGGCGAGTCAGCTTCCGGATCTCGATCATGGCGCGCTGCGGCTCGGCCTTCTTCGGTTCGATGCCGCGGACCGGCAGGGCGAAGCCGCCGCGGCTGGCATGCGCCGTCTGCTGCTCGAGCGTGAGGGCGGGCGTCGGCCGCGTCGCCGGTATGAGGCCCTGGCGACGGAACAGCATCATCGTGACCAGGATGATGCCGAAGATGAGCTCGATGGACTGGACGAGATCGACGCGTTGCAGCCAGCCGCTGATGGACTGCGCGAGTTGGACGTCCCAGCTGCTGCCGACCCAGTGGCCGAGCTTGTGGACCCAGCCAGTCAGATCCTGGAGGAACCAGGACTGCAGCAGCTGCAGGATGATGGCGGCCAGGACCACGCCATAGACGCTGCCCATGCCGCCCAGCACGATCATGACGAGAATCATGACGGAGACCGGGAACATGAACATGTCCGGCGTCGCCGTCTGCAGCTTCGAGACGTAGAAGGCGCCGGTCATCCCGCCGAAGGCGGCGCCCACCGCGAAGGCCAGCAGCTTCAGGCTGACCCGGTTGATGCCCATGGCGGCGGCAGCGATCTCGTCCTCGCGGATCGCCATCCAGGCGCGCCCGACGCGCGAGTTCTGCAGCCGCAGGCTGATAAAGATCAGCGCGGCGATCATCAGCAGGCCGAGATAGTAGAACGGCCAGGACTCGACCCCGAACGAATAGCCGAAGAGGCGCGGCGGCGCGACGCCGTTCAGGCCGATGGCGCCGTTGGTCATGTACGGCCAATTGCGCGCGACGATCGGCACGATCTCGCCGAAGCCCAGCGTCACGATGGCCAGATAGTCGCCGCGCAGCCGCAAGGTGGGTGCCCCGAACAGCACGCCGAAGATGGCGGCAACGACGCCGCAAATCGGCATTCCCAGCCAGAATGAAACGGTCATGTGCACGACATCGGGCACGCCCTCGGCGTGGATGCGAGCGACTAGGCCGAGCGACGCGAACGGCTCCCAGAATTCCGACCATTGCGGCTGTATTTGCCAGGACGAAAGGGCGCCATAGGTGTACGCGCCGATGGCGAAGAAAGCGGCGTATCCCAGATCCAGCAGGCCGGCATAGCCGACGACGATGTTGAGGCCGAGCGCCAGTGTCGCGAAGGCGCAGGCATTGGCCGCGGCGTCGATATCGCCGCCGTTGCGGTCGATCAGCGGAAAGGCGAGGAGGAGGACGCTGACGGCGGTCAGGATCGCCGCGCGCCGCTGCGCCGCCGGTATCCGGCGCAGCTGCGCTCCGATGGCGCTGCCGGCTCGCGCTTTCGCGCCCGCGGATTCCGTCATCGGCCCTCTACGACTTGCGGATGATCATCCGGCCGAACAGGCCGGTGGGGCGGAGCACGAGGACGATGACCAGGATCGAGAAGATGATGACGTCGGTCCAGCGGGTCGCCAGCAATTGCCCGCCGAGCGACTCGATCAGCCCGATCAAGACCCCGCCCACCATCGCTCCGGGAATGCTGCCGATCCCGCCGAGGACGGCCGCCGTGAAGGCCCGCAGTCCGGCCGTGTAGCCGATGACGTAGCTCGTGAAGTTATAGTAGAGGCCGAAGATCAGTCCCGCCGCGCCCGCCAGCGCGGAGCCGAGAAAGAACGTGGTCATGACCACGGTATCGACCTCGATCCCCATCATCCGCGCCGCTTCCTGGTCCTGGGCGGTCGCCTGCATGGCCTTCCCCAGGCGCGTTCGCCGCACGAAGAAATGGAGGCCGCCCATCAGCAGCAAGGAGATGCCCCAGAGGAGGACTTCACGCAGGCGCAGATCAGCCCCCGAGACTTTCCAGACGACGACGGGCATGGGATTGGGGAAATTCTTGGCGTCGGCGCCTTGCGTCAACAGGATGACGTTAAAGAGGATGTAGGAGACGCCGATCGTGGTGATCATCGCCGCCGTGCCCGGCACGTTGCGCAGCGGGCGCAGCACGGTGCGTTCGATCGCCACTCCCAAAAGGCCGCAGAACAGCATGACGCAGACGAGCGCCAGCAGAAGGGTCCCCACGAGCGGGAATCCGGTCAGCGCGACCCGCTGGCCCACCAGGCCCGTCAGCTTCAAGACCCACCTGGAGAAGAACGAGCCCACCATGAAGACGTTGAAGTGGGCGAAGTTGATGAGCTCGATGATGCCGTAGACCATGGTGAACCCGAGCGCGAGCAGCGAATACATCGCGCCCAGGCTCACCCCGTTGATGACCTGCTGGAGCAGGACATCATTGTAAGTCACGACGGAAGATCCGGTCGTTTTCTGCCGAACTGATCCTCAGCTGGTCGGCGATTCCGGCGCTACGCCGATGTACTTGTACTGGTGTTGGACGTCATCTTCCGCGGAACCAGCGTCGTGATGGATTTCGAAGACGCTGATCACCTTGTTGAGCATGTCGCCGTTCTCATCGAAGGAGACCGGGCCCTGCAGCGTATCGATCTTCGTGCCTTGGATGGCATCGCGCACCGTGTCGCGATTGACCGGCTGACCGCTGGCGGACACGCGCTTGATGGAGTCGACGATCACCGAGACGGCGTCATAGGCCGTGATCGCGTAGTCGCTCGGCGTCATGTTGTAGTTCTTCGTGTAGCGCGCCACCCAATCCGACATGGCGGCATCGTCCATGACGTGGGGCGAAGCCTGGGTCACGTACCAGCCTTCGATCGCCGGGAAGCCGACGCCGGAGAGGATGCCGCCGTCGACCATGCCGTCGCCGCCGCATTTGATGACCGTCGGGAAGATGTCATAGATCTGCTTGGCCACTTTCACGCCGGCCTGGGCGACGCCCCCGTAGTAGATGGCATCGGGATTGAGCCCCTTGATCTTGGTGATGATCGTCGTGTAGTCGGCTTCCTTCGGATCGAGCTGGTCGTGGCCCATCACGTTCATGCCGATCTTCTTGGCCTGGGCCTCGTAGTGGTCGGCAATGCCGACGCCATAGGCCCCGGAGTCATCGAGGATATAGACCGACTTTACCTTCAGGGTGTCGCGCATGTAGTTGGCCATGTTCGGGCCCTGATAGGCGTCCGTCGTGACCGTGCGGAAATAGATCGCCTTGCCGTTCGGCTTGTACAGGGCGGCGAATTTCGGATCGGTGATGTCGGGGTTGGTCGAGGACGGCGTGACGGCCGCAAGGTTGGCGGCCGACAGGATCGGCGTCATCGCCTTGCCCTCGCCGCTCATCTCGGGGCCGACGATGGCGATGACGTTCGGATCGGCGACGAATTTCTTCGCGTTCGTGGCAGCCTGGGCCGGGTCGTACTGGCCGGCCGTCGACGTGCCGCTATCGAGCACGGTGACGGCAATCTTGTAACCGCCGGCGCCGCCGGCGGTGTTCGCGTCCTCGATGGCCATGATCGCGCCGTTCTTGATGCGCGTGGCCGAATCAGCATCGGCGCCCGTCAGCGGCAGCTCGATCCCGATGGTCACGAGTTTTTCGTCCGCTTGAACCGGTGCGAAACCGGCCGAGCCAGCCAGTGTGGCGAGCGCGAGCGCGCCCACTGTCGTCATCATGAGTTGTCGGCGATGTATCTTTGTCATCTGTATCTCCCTGTTCGCGTTGTGTTCGAAGGGTTATCGTTCGGCACCCGTTGGCGGTGCCGCGTATCCCCTCTTCTTGGTGGTCCTTTGCGCGTGATCGCCTGGCGCCGCAGTTACCCTCCCATGCCGGCAGGCATGCCAGATCATCCGTGTTTGAAGCCAATCCTTTATGCCATCAGCGACGGCTAGGCGATTCGCTACACTCCACAAGTAACCAAATCTAGTGCCGCCGCTGCTGCGTCCGCAACACGTTTTATTTGCGGAGCGAAAGTCGTCGCACACTCCCTCAGTCTTGTCTCAGCGAACAGTCCCGCCGGGTCGCCATGATCCCTATAGTTCGTCCAGCACGCCACGAAGCGCGTCGAGGTTGGCCGTTCCGAGCTTACGGGAGCGCGCGGGGGACCAACCAGCGCGCTCGTCCGGTGCGGCGCGATTGTCCTTGAAGGGCATCTCCAGCGTCATTGCGAGGCAGCCGAAAGTCTCGGCGACGTAATTGCTGCACATACTGAGGTTTGCCTTGCCGGGCTCGTTGTCGGGATAACCGTGCTCCGTCTGGAAGTCCGGGTTGGCGCGGGACAGGTTCTCCGCATAGGTCTGGTGCAGCGCCTTCTGCTTGGGCGTGATCGAAGGAATTCCCGCAGTGCTGGCAAGAAAATTATAAGGGATCGCCTCGTCGCCATGCACGTCGAGGCAGAAATCGACGCCGGTGTCAGTCATCGCCTTTCGAATGACAAAGACCTCGGGGCTTCGCTCCATGCTCGGTTCCTGCCATTCACGGTTGAGGTTGGTGCCGGCTGCATTGGTCCGCAGATGACCGCGCCGGCTGCCATCAGGGTTCATGTTGGGAACGATGTGGAAGATGGCGCGTCGCAACAGTTCCTGCGCGACCGCGTCGGCCGGGTCCAACAGCCGCCGGATGAATCCTTCCATCCACCATTCCGCCATGGTCTCTCCGGGATGCTGACGCGCGATGATCCAGCAATGCAGCTTGCTCCGACCGGCCTCGCCCACATGCAGGAGATCCATGTCCTGTCCGTCAAGGGTGATGCCCGGGACTTCGAGCCGTACCCGCGGCTCGACGAGCGCCCCCGCGACGAACCGCGCGTGTCGTTCCATCGAGTAGGGCGCAAAATAGGCATAGTAGACGGAGTCGTACTCGGGCCGATGGTCGATCGCCAGAACCGTCCCATCGTACGCAGTCGCCACACGGAACCAGTCTCGGCGATCATAGGAGGCGCAAGCGCGGTAATCCTCCCAGCCCTTCGGATAAGCGGCACTCCCCGCATTCATGATCCGGAGCGTACAATCCTGACCGCGCGCGCCGACGAGACGAAAGTGAAACCATTGATGGAAGCTGGAATTGCGGTCCTTGTTGATAGCGAGCCGGATGTCCGTCGGGTTCGAACAATCGAGACACTCGATATTGCCGGAATCGAAATTGCTGCTGATTTGCATTGAAGATGGCTCCGAAGGCGCTTTTCAGGGTGCGCTGGCTTCATCCCGCGACCCGCTTACAGTTACACCGCGTCGGGTCCGTGCGTCACGCGCCACTTGGCGATGACGCAGGCATGCCCAATGCATGACTGTAGCGCCCTCACCATCGCCGCTCTCACGGCGGCGCGGGCCGCGCGCGATCCGAGCGTATGCCGGTCGGCGCTGCGCACCTGGGTGAAGGCGTTCGTAGGCCTTTGTCTGATGATAAGCACCGAGGCGATCACGACCTAAGATTTCAGCCGATACAATGCGCTTCTGCTTCGGCTCATGGGCTTTCGAGCAGGCCGTGTCCGACGTAGGTCGGCTGTGTCTTCGGCAGCAGACGTGGCCTTCTCAAACTTAAATAAAATACCCGCTTAATTTATCGTTAATCACATCGGGGTGTGCGAGTCCGGGCGATTCCAGACTCCGCCGCCGCGGCCACTGCGCGTAAGATGCAGGCCACATAAGAAAAAAAGTGTGTGGGTGCCAACAATGGATCGCAGCACCCCCGGCGTCCCTCTCCCCTGAGAACAGGCCGCCGGGGAAAAGATAAACCGCCCGAACGTGGCGGGCGATCGCGGCACTCGCGAGAGTCCCTCCCTCCGGCGCGAACTTTTCAGCGCCCGCGACAAAGGCCCCGGTCCCCCTCGGGGCCTTTGTCCGTTTCGGGCGCCCGCTTCCCCGCCGGCCTCGGCGACCCCATATAGAGGATGCGAACCGGCGCCCGTCCGCGGGCGCCTCGCCGGTTAACAGGTTATAAACCAAGGCCCCCGATAGTCGCCGGGGCCGGACGGACCCCACCCACCGAGGGGGCTGTCCAGAGGCGCGACGGCGTGTAAGATCGCCATGATTCGCCGCTTCGGCGGGGCAACGCCCTGCCGGCACTTCGGTCTAACAGCCTGAAAGGACGCGCGGATTAGATGACGCCCTTTGCCGTTGCCGGCGTGCAGATGCACGTCGCCACCCACAGCAACATCGATGCGATGCGCCATCGCCTCGATCTCCTCATGCATCTCTATCCCTGGGTGCAGATGGTGATGTTCAGCGAGCTGGCCTGCCATGGCCCGCTGCTGCAGAACGCCCAGCCGCTGCCGGGGGCCGCGGAGGAAGCGTTCCAGGAGATGGCGGCGCGGCATCGCGTCTGGCTCGTCAACGGCTCGATGTATGAGCGGCGCGACGGCGCCATCCACAACACCACCTCCGTCATCGATCCCCAGGGCAGGATCGTCGGGCGCTACCGCAAGATGTTCCCGTTCGTGCCGCTGGAGCAGGGCGTGGCGCCCGGCACGGAATTCCTCACCTTCGACGTGCCGGAGGTCGGCAAGTTCGGCGTCCTCAACTGCTACGACATCTGGTTCCCGGAGGTCGCGCGCACGCTGACCGCGATGGGCGCGGAGGTGCTGCTCCATCCCGTGCTCACCCACACCATCGACCGCGACATCGATCTCGCCGTCGCCCATGCGACCGCGGCGATGTTCCAGTGCTACGTCTTCGACATCAACGGGCTGACGGCCGGCGGCAACGGCCATTCGGCGGTGTTCGATCCGGCCGGCCGGGTGATGTACCGCGCCGACGTGCTCGAGCAGTTCATCCCCATCGAGATCGACCTCGAGCAGGTGCGCCGCCAGCGCCGGAACGGCATCCGCGGCCTCGGCCAGATGCTCAAGAGCTTCCGCGACCGTCCCATCGACTTCCCGGTCTACGAC
Source organism: Dongiaceae bacterium (assembly GCA_041482855.1). Lineage (GTDB taxonomy): Bacteria > Pseudomonadota > Alphaproteobacteria > Dongiales > Dongiaceae > JBGPEQ01. Next base: position 7,975 of record JBGPEQ010000052.1, read on the forward strand.
CGCGCCCGCTTCGATTCGGGCTTCCTCGATTCGCTCGGCCCCATCGCCCAGCCGCGCCGCGACCAGGCCCCCAGCAACGTCGCGCCGATCCCGACCCGCCCGCGCATGATCGGGTGACGGCAGAAGGGCGGGGCCAGCCATTTCACCGGGTATGCGGACCGCGCCTCGGGATAGCCGGTTCGAGGCATTTTGCGGGGGTCATCCCAACCACCGTTGACCAGGTCTCTGCCGGTCCCTGGTCCGCTACATCATGTCCGCTAGCAGATCCACGGCCGATATCCATCGGACGTGGCTCGCTCGACAACAGATGACCCCGGCTGTGTGAGAGCGCCGGAAGCTGTCGCCGGCGCGCAACAAATGAAGCAATTTCGCGGCCTCGGCGAATCTTTCATGCGGGAGCGGCATTCTATTCGATTCAATCTTGTGCCCGAACACCCGCAGAATGTTTTCACACCGCCAAGGCCCTAAGCAATCATCCGGGATCCCTTCGCTACGTCATACTAGCGTCTTCGCACGGACGAGCGGGATGTAAGGCAACTCCGGTGATGCGCGCTTGGCAGATCCGGCGCCTGGGTCATCCGCACGTCTGCCGGCAGGCGCCAGTTTAAGGTCTTCCCCAAGATGGTGTTTGCCTGGTTGCCCGGTCGTCGCGCGAGCTGCGGATGCGAAGTCGGTCGTCAAGACTTATTCCCTCCCACCTATTGGCGCGATCTGACAAGGCCGCGCCCTATGTATTGTCACAGAATACACATTGTGTTACGCATCGAGGGCGCTCAAGAGCAAAAAACTTCACGGGAGATCGTCATTGGAGTTGCTCCAGATCAATCTGGATTCATCCATCGTGAATCGAGACTTCTCGGAACGGCTCCAACCGAAGAGGAATTCTGTCTTATTTATCCACATCGAAGTGATCGATCGCCGCTCCGGGCAGCGTGCGGTGGCGGAAGCCCTGTCTGACGAGTGGAAGGCGTTGTCAAAGGCGGCCTGCGGATCTGCACACTAAATCTTTGCTGGTGTAGAGCGAGATGACAGCATGAGAAAAATTGTCGGTGCGGCGATCATCGCGTTGGCGCTCGGCGTTCTCGGACAAGCGGACGCCCGCGGCCAGGAGACATCGACGCAAGCCTCGCAGCCGGAAAGTCAACAACCGCCGCCGGCAGCCGCATCCCCCTGGTCGTTCCGGCTGACGTCGTACCTTTGGCTTGCCGGCCTCAACGGCGATGTCGGCGTCGGAGGCCTGCCGCCGGCGGATATCGACGTCGGTTTCAGCGAGATTTTCAACAGCATCGACTGGTTCCCCCCGCCGGTCATGTTGGCGGGCGAGGTGCGCTACGGCCGTTTCGCCTTTCTCACCGACTTCATCTACCTCGGACTCAAGGGCGATGGAACATCGCCCGGCGGGTTGCTGACGGCCGAAGCGGACATGCACACCGTGGTCTGGACCTTCGGGGGCTCCTTTCGGGTCATCCAGTACGATCCCGTGACCCTCGACCTGCTGGCCGGGGGACGGCTCTGGAACCTGGGCGCGGATCTGACTCTCACCGGCCCTCAGGCGGTGCCGCGGCAAGCTAGCGGCAGCAAGACCTGGGTCGATCCCATCATTGGTATCTCCGGCCGCGTCAATCTGGGCAGCGGATTCGCGCTTCAGGCCGAGGGCGACGTCGGGGGTTTCGGCGTGGCTGCCGACCTCGATTGGCAGGTGCTGGGCACGCTGCAGTATCAACTCAATGACTCGATTGCGCTGGAAGCCGGCTATCGCTACCTCGCCGTCGACTTCAGCGATGGCGGGTTCCTCTTCGATGTCGCGATGCACGGACCGATCATCGGCGCCAGTATTCGCTTTTGACCGGACCGGCACGGGCACACCAGAGGGATTGTCTAATCTGTCGCCGTATCTGCGCAGGGCAGGCGAAGAAAGGAGATTGGCTATGAGAACCAAAGTTATGGGAGTCGCCGTGGTCACCCGCGCCATAGCGGTCGCAAGCTTCCTCATCGGGCTTGGTTTGCCCCTCGCGGAGGCGAGGAGCCAAGGCACCATCGACGCCGATGCCGATCGAATTCTGCGATCGATGTCGAGTTATATGACTGCTTTGACGGCGTTCACCGCCGACTACGACGTGGAGAGCGAGATCATCGATCGCAGCGGGCAAAAGCTTCAGTTCAACAGTTCGGGAACCATCGTGGTGCAGCGACCCGGCAAGCTATACGCCCACCGCAAGGGCGCGTTTGCGGATGCCGAACTCTATTTCGACGGCAAGACGGTCACGCTATTCGGCGAGAAAATGAATGCCTATGTTCAGATCGACAGCCCCGGGACGATCGACAACGCCATCGACGAAGTTCGTGGCGAGACAGGCCTGGATATGGCCGGCGCCGATCTTCTGTACTCCGATCCGCAGGCCGGCCTGCTCACCGACGTCGAGAGCGGCGCCTATCTGGGCACCGAGGTCATAAGCGGCATCGAATGCGATCATCTTGCCTTTCGCGCCCGCCAGGTCGATTGGCAGATATGGGTGGAGAGTGGCGATACGCCCGTTCCGATGAAGTATGTCATCACCAGCAAGTGGGTCACCGGAGCGCCTCAGTATTCGGTTCGCATGCACGACTGGAATGTCCACCCGGAGATCGATGCCAAGCGCTTCGAGTTCGCGCCGGCAGCCGGCGCCACGAAGATTGAATCGATCACCGCGAACGAAATAGGCGAGATATCCGAGGGGGCTCAGCAATGATGACCAAATCATGCTTCTGGAAGGCAGTGTGCGTGACCGGATCGCTCCTGGCCATGCTGATGATTGACGTGAGTCCTGACGGCTGGTTTCCGCAGATATCATTCACATCCGAGGCGCAGGCGTGGATCGGTCGCCCACTGACGCCGGTAAGCGTTGCCGGCGTCGCGCGCCGGACGACGCGCCGTGTCGTCCGGCGTTCCACGATCTACATCAGCACCTTGCCGGCGGGCTGCGGGAATGTGAACATCAACGGCGCGATGTATTGGCAATGCGGGGCCACCTACTATCAGCCCTACGGCACGCAGTACGTCGTCGTGTACGTCGAATGATGCGGTAACGCGCCACAAGACGCGGGCGGCGCATAGTCGTCACGCGACGGTCGGAATTGCGGGGTCGACCTCGCAATTCAGCAATTTGCAGGGCGATTGAGTTTCGGGGAGCGATGGCCATGACAGTTCTATCTCTCAGCGGACACGACATGCCCGGCCGCGTGCCGGGGTGGATCACCACTTCTGAGCGGCGCAGGGATCGGCCGTCGAAGTATCGGCTGCTGCCGTTCCTCATGGCGATCACTCTGCTATTCCAGCTTCAGGGTTGCGCAGCGCCGGCACGCCTGGCGGCCGTGCCGAAAGATCAGCAGGCAGCGGCCGTCGTCGATGGCATGCCCGGCATTCGCTATTGGCAGAAGGCGGATCTGGCGGCGATGGAGCAGGATGGCATCGAGGCCTACAAGCGCGAGGCGGAACTGTTCGCCGCCGCCGGCAACAAGGGACCGCTGCCGCCGGCGAACTACCTCGCCGTCTCCGGCGGCGGGGAGGACGGCGCGTTCGGAGCCGGCCTCCTGGTCGGCTGGACGGAGACGGGCACCAGGCCGGAATTCAAGCTGGTCACTGGCGTCAGTACCGGGGCTTTGACCGCGCCCTTCGCCTTTCTCGGCCCCAAATACGACGAGCAGCTGAAAGCGGTGTACACGACCATCAACGGCACCGACGTGCTGGAGGACCGCGGCATGTTGGCAGCGCTATTCAGCGACGCCCTTGCCGACAACGCCCCGCTGAAGCACCTGGTGGCGGGCTACGTCACCGCGGACATGCTGAAGGAAATCGCCGCCGAGTATGCCAAGGGCCGCATACTCCTCATCGGCACGACGAATCTCGATGCCCGTCGGCCCGTCATCTGGAACATCGGCAAGATCGCGGCCAGCGGCAACCCGAAGGCGCTGGAGCTGGTCCAGGAAATCCTCATAGCGTCGGCCGCCATTCCGGGGGCGTTTCCGCCATCGATGATCGACGTGGAAGCGAACGGCAAGCCCTACCAGGAGATGCACGTCGATGGCGGCGCCAGCGCGCAGGTCTTCGTCTACCCGCCGAGCCTGCATGTCCAGCAGATGTCGCAGCAGGCCGGCATCACCCGAGAGAGAAGGGCCTTCATAATCCGCAACGCGCGCCTCGACCCGGATTGGGCCGATACGAAGCGCCAAACCCTCAGCATCGCCGGGCGAGCGGTATCGTCGCTGATCCAGAATCAGGGCGTCGGGGACCTCTACCGCATCTATGCGACGACCCAGCGGGACGGGGTCGACTTCAATCTGGCCTTCATTCCGCCGAGCTTCGACGTGCCTCTCAACGAGCCGTTCGACCAGCACTACATGAACGAATTGTTCAAGCTCGGCTATGAACTCGGCCGTTCGGGTTACGATTGGAACAAAGCTCCGCCTGGGTACTAACACGATTTTGCTGGGCACAGTCTCCCGACCGGCATTGGGGCGGTCTGCTAACGGAGGAAATAGAAGTCATGAAAAAAACCGCACTGGCATTCTCTGCGCTGACCCTGCTGGCCCCGCTGGCGGCGGCGCCGGTCGCGGCCCAGGATGCCCCCGTCCCCGTACAGGTGTTGGTGCCGACCGACCGCACGGTGCTGCCGATTCCGGAGCCGGCGTTGCCGCCGATCACGGTGTTCGATGCCCGCAACACCGCGCCGCCGCCCCGGTTCGAGGTCGAGGCGCCGGCCAACGCGCCCAACGTCCTGATCGTGCTGATCGACGACATGGGGTTCGGCCAGTCCAGCGCCTTCGGTGGTCCCATCCACATGCCGACGGTGGAGCAGTTGGCGAACAACGGGCTGCGCTACAATGAGTTC
>JBGPEQ010000053.1:0-12641 GCA_041482855.1 Dongiaceae bacterium
ACCAATTGTCTACCTCATCCTGAGGAGCGCCCGCCCCTCGGGACGCCGCCTTGCGGCGGCTCCTCGGGATGAGAGGGCGCGTCTCGAAGGACGCACGACGTCGGTGCAGATCTCTCAGAGGGCGCCTTTTGGATTTCTTCACACGCTCGAAAGCGGGAATCCAGGGCCACAGAACTCGTCGCTTGCCCTGGACCCCCGCTTTCGCAGGGGTGACAAACGAAGTGTGACGCTTCCGACGAAATCCTGCTCTAGACCACCAGCATGTCGTCGGGGTGGAGCGTGGCCGCTGCAATGCCCTTCAGCACTGCCAACGTCTGAAAACTGTCGGCACCGCCATTGTGGTCGACCTGGACGAGCGTATCCGACCCGGATTGCAGGAACCGCACGAAGCCTGCGGTTACGGCGTCATGGCCGTTGTGGACGCTCCCCGGCAGGATGTCGCCGAGGTCGATGACGTCGCCTTTGCCGAAGTCCGTGATGGTGTCGACGCCTTCGCTGGTGCTGTTGAAGACGAAGCGATCGTTTCCGGCGCCGCCGGTGAGCGTGTCGGCGCCCCTGCCGCCCTCGAGCCAGTCCTGACCGTTGCCGCCCGACAGCAGGTCGTTGCCGTTGCCGCCGAGGAGCCTGTCGTTGTCGTCGCCGCCGCTCAGTTTGTCGTTGCCGTCGCCGCCGCTCAGCATGTCGCGGCCCGTGCCGCCGGACAAGATATCGTTGCCGGAATCGCCGAACAGCCGATCGTTGCCGCCGTCGCCGGACAGGCTGTCGTCGCTGCTGCCGCCATTCAGCCAATCGTCGCCGTCGCCGCCGGACAGGCTGTCGTGGCCCGACTCGCCGAACAGCCGGTCGTTGCCCTTGTCGCCGGACAGGCTGTCGTTGCCGCTATTGCCGTTCAGCCAGTCGTTATCGTCGCCGCCGAACAGCCGGTCGTTGCCGCCGTCGCCATGCAGATTGTCCCGGCCGGTTCCGCCGGAGAGAATGTCATTGCCGCCGCCGCCGTACATCACATCGTTGCCGCTGTCGCCGGTCATCGAATCCTTGCCGAGACCGCCGGACAGGAAGTCATTCCCGTTGTCGCCGGTGATGGTGTCGTTGCCGCCGGTGCCCCAGATCTGATCGTTGCCATCGCCGCCGTGGAGAACGTCGTTGCCCTCGGGCTTGGTGTGCACCTGGATGGTCGTGCTGACCGACTCGGTGTCGACCGCGCCCGTGTTCGAATCATGGTCCGTGGCCGTCGCCGTAACCGCCAGCGCAAAGGCAGGCGTTCCCGGCGGGAATAGAACTTGGAGGTTGCTGAGCTGGCTGGACGTCAGCGTCCAGCTGCCGTCGGCGTTGTGAGTTCCGGCCGAGAGCCAGGCTTGCGACGGCATGCCCGAGATTCGCAGGCTCAGTGTCTCAGAGCCGTCGAGATCGGTGAGGCCGGCCGTAATGCGCAGCGCCGCCGATGAAGGCCGCGGGTCGCGATCGCCGACGATGACGTCGTTGCCGCCCCCACCCGAGATGGTGTCGCTGCCGGCCCCGCCGAAGAGGCGATCGTTCCAGTTGCCGCCGTTGATCACGACGCCGTTGGCCGTGACCACCGTCGGCGTCGCGACCGACAGTATCGGCGCGTCAGCCACGGCGGCGACCTTGACTGGCATATCCATTGTCGCCGTGCCGCCGGGCCCCGTGGCGGTGACCGTGAGATCGAAGTCGACGCCGCTGTTCTTCGGCGGAGTCAGCTTCAGATTGGTCAGCTGGGCCATCGTCAACGACCAGACGCCGTCGCCGAGATTGGTCCCGGCGGAGAGCGCCGCGCCGGCCGGCACGCCGGAGATCGTGATCGTCACGTCCTGCGCGCTATACCCCGCGGGAACCGTACAGACGATCGAGAGCGGGATCTTCACGTCTTCGTAGCCGACCGCGGGCGCATCGCCGAGTTCGGGAGCCGACCCACCGTCGGACACGACATTGACGGACACCGTCGTGCTGGCCTGGCCGCCATGGCCGTCGGACACCGTATAGACGAAGCTGGCCGGGCCGCTATAGCCCGCCGTCGGCGTGAACGTGATGTCGCCGTCGGAACTGCGCGTTACCGTGCCGTGGGTGGCATTGCCGACGCTCACGATCGAGAGCGCATCGCCGTCGGGATCGCTGTCATTGGCGAGCAGATCGCCCGACGCCAGCACGATCGGCGTGTTGGTGGCAACCTCGATGCTGTCGGGATTGGCGACCGGCGCGTCGTTGCCGGCATTCACGGCGACATTCACGGTCGCCGTGGCGGTGCCGCCTTGCCCATCGCTCACCGTATAGGTGAAGCTGGCCGGGCCGTTGTAGTTGGAGGCCGGCGTGAACGTGATATTGCCGTTGCTCAGCGCCACCGTGCCATGGGTGGCGCCGCCGACACTGGTGATCGACAGCGCGTTGCCATCGACGTCAGAATCGTTGGCGAGCAGGGTGGCCGTCGTCAGCACGAGCGGCGTGTCTTCCGTGGCGGTCACCGAGTCGTTCGTCGCCACCGGCGCATCGTTGACCGCCGTCACGTTGACGTTGACGGTGGCCGTGGCGGTGCCGCCCTGGCCGTCGCTCACCGTGTAGGTGAAGCTGGCCGGGCCGTTGTAGTTAGTCGCCGGCGTGAATACCACGTTGCCGTTGCTCAGGGCCACCGTACCGTGGGTGGCGCCGCCGACGCCCGTGATCGACAGCGTGTTTCCGTCGACATCCGAATCATTCGCGAGCAAGGTGGCCGGCGTCAGCACGAGCGGCGTGTCCTCGGTGGCCGTCACCGAGTCGTTCGTCGCCACCGGCGCATCGTTGACCGCGGTCACATTGACATTGACCGTCGCCGTGGCGGTGCCGCCCTGGCCGTCGCTCACGGTGTAGGTGAAGCTGGCCGGGCCGTTGTAGTTCGCGGCCGGCGTGAACACCGCATTGCCGGCACCGTCCATCGACACGGTGCCATGGGTCGCGCCCCCAACGTTGCTGATCGACAGGGTATTGCCGTCGGGGTCGGTGTCATTGCCGAGAAGCGTGGCGGGCGAGAGGACCAGCGGCGTGTCCTCGGTCGCCGTCACCGAATCGTTGTTCGCCACGGGAGCATCGTTCGCCGCCCCCACATTGACGTTGACCGTGGCCGTGGCGGTGCCGCCCTGGCCGTCGCTCACGGTGTAGGTGAAGCTGGCCGGGCCGTTGTAGTTGGCCGCCGGCGTGAACGTGATATTGCCGTTGGCGAGCGCGACCGTGCCGTGGGTGGCGTTGCCGACGGCCGTGATGGAGAGCGGATTGCCGTCGACGTCCGTGTCGTTGGCCAATAGCGCGGCCGACGCGAGCACGAGCGGCGTGTCTTCGATCGTGGTCACCGCGTCGTTGCCGGCCACCGGCGCATCGTTGACCGCGGTCACATTGACATTGACCGTCGCCGTGGTGCTGCCGCCCTGGCCGTCGCTCACGGTGTAGGTGAAGCTCGCCGGACCGTTGTAGTTGGCCGCCGGCGTGAACGTTACGTTGCCGTTGCTCAGCGTGACCGCTCCGTGGGTGGCATTGCCGACGCCGGTGACCGACAGCGGGTTGCCGTCCACGTCGCTATCGTTCGCCAGAAGCGTCGCCGACGCGATGACGAGCGGCGTGTCCTCGGTCGCGGTCACCGCATCGTTGCCCGCCACCGGCGCGTCGTTGACCGCCGTCACATTGACGTTCACCGTCGCCGTGGCCGTGCCGCCGTGACCGTCGCTCACCGTGTAGGTGAAGCTGGCGGGACCGTTGTAGTTGGCGGTCGGCGCGAATACTACGTTGCCGGCGCCGTCTATCGACACCGTGCCGTGCACGGCATTGCCGACCGCGCTGACCGTCAGGGCATCGCCATCGACATCTGAGTCGTTCCCGGTAAGGGTCGCCGACGCGATCACGAGGGGCGTATCTTCGCTCGTGGTCGCCGCGTTGTCGGCCGCGACCGGCGCATCGTTGACGGCGATCACGTCGACGTTGACGGTGGCGGTGGCCGTGCCGCCCTGGCCGTCGTCGATCGTATAGCTGAAGCTGGCCGGACCGTTGTAGTTGGCGTTCGGCGTGAACACGACGTTGCCGGCGCCGTCGATCGAGACCGTGCCGTTGACCGCGTCGGCCACGGCAGTGATCGTCAGCGTGTCGCCGTTGGAGTCGATGTCGTTCGACAGCAGCACCGCCGGCGCCAGGACCAGCGGCGTGTCCTCGTTCGTCGACACCGAATCGGAGACCGCCAACGGCGGGGTATTGCCGTCCTCCGACACGACGCTGATGTTGACCGTCGTCGTCGAAAATCCGCCGTGGCCGTCGGTGACAGTGTAGGAGAAGCTCGCCGGGCCGCTGTAGTTCGCCGCCGGCGTGATCGAGAACGAGCCGTCCGACAGCCGCGTCACCGTCACATGAGGGTCGGCGTTGGCCCAACTGCTGATCGAAAGAAGGTCTCCGTCAGCGTCGGTATCGTTACTGAGGAGATCGTCCGCCGAAACGACGAACGGCGTGTTCGCCAAAATCTCCAGAATATCCGGATTGGCGACCGGCGATTGATTCGAACTCACGGGCTCCTCCCTCGATCCTTACCCAAGCCGTACCGGCGGCGGCATCCCACGCCCACCGGCACGCCCACATCCCACGACGACGATCGGCGGTGCAGCCCGGCGCAAGCCGCTTGCGCACCGCGATCTCCAGTCACAAACGAATCTCATGGTTAGAAAAATTGTCTGCGTGATCATTCGATCTCGGCATCGGCGGCATGACGCAACCGGGAAGCGAGACCCCGATCAGGAATAAGGTCTTCGACGAATGGTCAGCAATGATTGATCAGGACAGATAAAGGAAATTGGAAGAAACATCCTGAACGCGTGCGTAACCATCGCGGGAACGCAGGCCGATTGACTTCCTATTCGGTAACGGCCGCCCCGATTAATAGTAAACTTGCGTCGGCGAGCCGAACCGGCATCATGCCAATGGCGAAACGCCGCCCGCCACGGCAGTGACTACATCGGACCAAAGCCGATCATGAGATTCCCGCGACCGACCACGCTTCTCGCGATGCCCGTTGCCGCAGCATGCCTGGCGCTGAGCGCCTGCGGCACCGATATTCAATGGCTGCTGAACCGCGACAGCGTCCTTGTGGCCAAGGCCGACGAGATCGCCGCCGCCGCCGAAGCCATCGATCCCGAGCTGACCACCGAGATGTACGATGCCGAGGATGCCAAACGCGCGGCATGCGAGACGATCTATCAGTCGATCTCCGAGCAGATGGCACGGCGGCCTTCGTTCGGCGAGGAGCTCGGATCGGATGTCGGGCTGTTCGTCGCCTATCTCGTGCCGATCGACGAAGTCGAGCGCTGCGCCCGGGCTCAGGTCGCCTATCGGGCCGCGGTCGAGCGGCTGCAGAGCCGCGTGCAAGGGCGTGCCGCTGCGCCCGCTGGTTCTCCCCGCTCGGGCAATTGACCCGCGATCAGGTTTCCGCCAGGGTCGCGCCGGTCACGCGGCGGAACGGAACCGGCCGCTCGAATCCCTTGATCGTGGCAGCTTCATCTCGCAGCGCGCGCCCCAGCAGGACGGCGGCGACGGCCGGATCTTCGGCGAGGACCTGCGACAGCACGATATCGCCGCCCATGCTTTGCGTCTGGAGTCGGGCCGCCAGATTGACCGTCGAGCCGAAATAGTCGAGCCGCTCGTTGAGCGTGACGGCGATGCAGGGGCCTTTGTGCAGGCCGAGCTTGATGACGATCGCCTCGCCGCCATGGCCGGCGTTGAACTCGGCGACCTTCCGCTGGATCGCAAGCGCCGCCCGCACGGCGTCGGCGGGGTCGGCGAACGCCGCCATCACCGCGTCGCCGATCGTCTTCACGATGGCGCCGCTGTTCTCGCGGATGCGGGCGGCGAGAAAGGCGAAGTGCTCGCGCACGAGACGGTAGGCTTTGGCATCGCCGACGCGCTCGTAGAATGCGGTCGAACCCTTGAGGTCGGTGAACATCAGGGCGATCTCGCCGATGCCGACATCGTCGCCGGCGCGCAACGCCTCGCTGGCGAAGAGATCTCGGAACGCCTGCAGCGCCGTGATGCGGTCGGCGGTCAGGGCGTCCTTGACCCAGGCGCGCTCCTCGACGATCAGCGTCAAGGGCCGGCGGCTGCGATTGCTGACGCGCACGACCCCGGGCGGCGCCGGTGGACCGGCGGACATGCGGTCGTCATCGGCGATCACCTCCGGAAAGCCTCCGGACTCCCAGGCGATGAGTTGTTCGGGCCCGGGCTCGAGGGTGCGCAGGCGATAGTCCCCCGCCGCGAGATCGGCGGGCAGGTCGCGCGACTGCCCGGCGGCGAGCGTCACATGCACCTTGATGTGCGGTGTCGACATCGGCCCGAACAGGCAATATTGGCCGCCGACGATCGGCCGCACCGCCGCAGTCGGCCGGAAGCTGGCCTCGACATTGCGCGAGAAGTCGCGCTCGTAGTCGATGTTGCAGCTCGAGCAATGGGCGCCCGTCGGCAGCTGGTCGAGCGCCACGACCGACGCCTTCGGCACACGGCAGCGGGGGCAGAGCAGTTCCCAATGCAGCTCGAGCAGGCCATTGGTCACCGCCTGCAGACAGAGCTCTATCGCCATGCGTGCCTCGATGCTCCAGTCGCGCGCCAGCTTCAGCGGCCGGATCTGCCAGAGATCGACCTCCTGGGCCAGCAGCAGGAAGTCGGCGAGCCGGCGCGCCAGGCGATGGCCATTGGGAGTCGCCTCGATCGCCGCCACCATGACGTCGATCCGCTGCGCGGTCTCCGGACCAACCGTTGGAACCGCATGATCGAAGGGCTCCGGGCGCAGGCCGGCAGCGAATTGGTTGGCTTGACCGGCCAGCCGGCCGAAGTTGCTCCGGGCATTGCGGAAGAACCCGCCGGCCAGGATGGCGAGGCCCAACAGATTGGCCGGCTCGACCGTCAGCGTGTAGGTGCCGCGGCTGCCCGGCCCTTCCGGCGCCAACTCGAAGGTCGCGCACAGCGATTTGAAGGGTCCGTTGCGAAACTCGCGGCAATGCTCGAACCACTGGCCGTCGATCCAATTGACCGGCTTCTCCTGCCAGACCAACGTGAACGGACCGCGCTTGAGCCGGCCGAGATAGAGCACCGAACCGTCGGCCTGCGGGATCTCCTCGATGTCATGCTTGGGCAGCGCCGCCGCTTCATTGAAGCGCGCGGTATCCGCCATGATCGGCCAGATCTCGGCCGGCGGCCGCTCGAAATGCCAGACCCAGGTGCGCCGCCTCGGCGTGCTCATAGGCTGTCCTGCCTGTTATCCCTTCCGCATCTACGGTAGTTGCGCCTCCGCGGATGCCGGTGCGTGCCCGTGAGGCACTGTTACCAGGTGAATGCGGGAACCGCATATGTCGGCCATTGCCGGGCTTTGACGCAAGCGGTCGCCAACTTGGCCGGATCGGGGCGCGAATCGGCGGCCCCGGCCAGTTCTTCGGCATGTATGCCACCCAGCACCAGCAAGGAGTCGACGCCGACACCGGCGGCGCCGGCCACGTCCGTTCGCAGGGAATCTCCGACCGCCAGGATGCGCGATCGAGCGAGCGATCCGAGATGCGTAAGGCAGGTTCGGTAGACCGCCGGATGCGGCTTGCCGACGTAGAGTACCGACCCGCCCAGCGCCTCATAGCGGGCGGCGAGCGCACCGGCGCAGTACTCGCGAACACCTGCGCGCAACACTTCCAGGTCGGGATTGGCGCACAGCATGGGCCGGCCGTGCACGGCCCCTGCCGAGAGTGCCGGCTCGTAGTCAGCGACCGACTCGGCGGCATGAGCGAGACCGGTTACGAGGAGGAAACTGGCAGCGGCAGGACTCTCCACGGTCTCAAGATCGAGGCCATCGAGCAGATCACGATCGCGCTCCGGCACGATCGGGAAGACCCGGCGGCCGAGCGCGGCAATGGCCGGATCAGGGCGTTCCCTAAGCAATCGCCAGGTTTCTTCGCCCGAACTGTGCAACTCGTCATAGAGATCCGCGGCGATGCCGATTTCGCCAGTGCGGCGGGCCAGCGAGGCGGCTCGACGGGGACCGTTGGAAAGGATGATTGCGCGTTTCCCTTGTCGCTTGAGCTGCCGCAGAGTGTCGACGGCGCCGGGATAGGGCCGCACGCCGTCATGCAGCACGCCCCACAGATCGAGAATGAAGCCGTCATAGCGATCGGCGACCGCCGAGAGGCCGCCGAGCATAGATATGGGAGCCGCCGCGGCGCCGCGCATGGCTCAGCGATGGTCCGCGCCCACGGCGGCCGCAACCGTCGCGAAGCCGCCGGCCCGCAAGCAGGCCGCGAGGTCGCGCTTGATGCGACCGACCAGGCCGGGGCCCTCGTAGATAAGGGCCGTATAGAGCTGAACGAGCGAAGCCCCAGCCCGGATCTTCGCATAGGCGTCCGCACCGCTGGCAATGCCGCCGACGCCGATCAGCGGCAAGCGGCCCTCGGTGAGCCGGTAGACCTCGCGCAGCAGCTCGGTCGAGAGGGCGAACAGCGGTCGCCCGCTGAGGCCGCCGCTTTCCCTGGCGTAACGGCCGCGGAGGTCGGGCGGCCGGCTGGTGGTCGTGTTGCCGACGATCAGTCCATCAATGCCGCCGGCGACCGCCACCCGCGCGACCTCGCCCGCGTCGGCGGCCGCGAGATCGGGTGCTATCTTCAAAAGCAGCGGCGGGGGACGGCCCGAAACGGCGGTCTGGCGCGCCGTCTGGACGCGCTCCAGCAGCTCGCGGAGCGCGGCCGCCTCCTGCAGCGCCCGCAAGCCCGGGGTGTTGGGCGAGGACACGTTAATGACCAGATAGTCCGCCAGGGGCGCCAGGGCCGCCGTGCCGGCCGCATAGTCGGCCGCGGCGTCGGCGCTGTCGCGATTCTTGCCAATATTTCCTCCGACGATGCCGACACGCTCGCTCCGGCGCCGCCGCAAATTTGTCACGGCGGCGGCGAGGCCGGCGCTGTTGAAGCCCAGTCGATTGATCACGGCCCCCTCTTCGGGCAGCCGGAAGACGCGCGGTTTCGGGTTCCCCGCTTGCGGCAGCGGCGTGATGCTGCCGACCTCGACGAAGCCAAAGCCGAGCCGCAGCAGGGCCGCGTAGACTTCGGCGTCCTTGTCGAATCCCGCTGATAATCCAATGGGATTGGGGAATTTCAACCCCCATACGCACGTTCTCAGGAGAGGGTCGTCGGCTTCCCGTCCGCCCGGCAAGAACCCGGCCCTGAGCGCGCGAATCGTCAGGCGGTGCGCCGCCTCGGGCGGCAGCGCGCTCAGGATTTGCCCTAGCCAGAGGTACAGGCCGGCCATGATACAAAGCGACGCATGGGATCACATTCCGTCATATCTGGATTGCGGATCTTGCCTTGCAGACATGGAATGCCAACCTATAAAGGTCTCGGCGATCCGCAACAATGGCCACAGATGCTGCGTCATATGTCGCTGACAAACGACTAAATCAGCAGGGATGATTGGACATGCTGCGTCACTCCGAAATCTGGCGCGCCTTGGACCGTTTGGCTGCCAAGCATGGCTTGTCGGCTTCCGGACTCGCGCGCCGCTCTGGTCTAGACCCGACTGCGTTCAACAAGAGCAAACGCAAGAGCCCGACCGGCAAGCCGCGCTGGCCGAGCACGGAAAGCGTCTCTAAATGCCTGACCGCCACCGGCGAGTCGCTGGGCGGCTTCCTGGCGCTCATCGGCGAGCGCAGCGGCGTGACGGTGGCCCATCCGCTGCCGTTGACCCAGTACGCCAAGGCGGGCGGCCGCGGCCTGTTCGATGATTCCGGCCATCCCGTCGGCAAGGGGTGGGACGAGATCGATGCGCCCGGCGTCGGCGATCCGCATGCCTTCGCCCTCAAGATCAGCGGCAACACTTTGGCCCCGGCCTACCGGGCCGGCGACATCGTGATCGTGTCGCCCGACGCCGATCTCCATCGCGGCGATCGCGTCATCGTCAAGACGCGCAGCGGCGATCTGATGGCCAAAGAGTTGGTTCGTCAATCCGGTCAGAAGATCGAACTCAAATCGATCGGTGGCGGCCCCTCCAGCCGCAGCGTCCCCAAGGGCGACGTCGCCTGGATGGCGCGCATCCTCTGGGTGCGCCAGTAGGCGGGCAAGCGCGCCGTACGGCCGGCGCTCTGGCCGCGGAAGTGTAGCGCACCGATTAGCGCGGCAATGAACGCGCCGGGGGCGTAGCGCGCGCCCGCGAGGTTGCGAAGTCGCCATAGACTGATATTGTGGGCCATTGTCCAACATTGAGGACCGGCCGGCCATGGCCGCGGTCCATCCCTGGCACGGATCATGAAGGCGTTTCACTATATCGACGGCAAATGGGTCGACGGCAATCCGCTGGTCATGCAGGTGTGGGATCACGCCATGTGGCTGGGGGCCGCGATCTTCGACGGCGCGCGCAGCTTCGAGGGCGTGGCGCCCGACCTGGACCTCCATTGTCAGCGCACTCTCCGCTCGGCCGCCGCGCTCGGCCTGCGCTCGCCCTTCGAAGCCGGCAAGATCGAGGAGATCATCCGCGAGGGCATCGCCAAGTTCCCGCCGGGCACGCCGCTCTATCTGCGGCCGTTCCTATGGTCGAAGGATGGCTGGATGGACCCCGACCCCGCCACCACGCAGATCATCATCACCGTGATCGAATATCCGATGCCCGATCCCGCCAAGGGCATGAGCGTGGGATTCTCGAAATGGCGGCGGCCGTCGCCGGAGACCGCGCCGACCGACGCCAAGGCCGTCTGCCTCTATGCCCAGGCCGGCCGCGCCTGCGCCGAGGCGAAATCGCGCGGCTTCCAGGACGCCATCATGCTGGACCCGCTCGGCAACGTCGCCGAGTTCAGCTCCGCCAATCTGTGGATCGCCAAGGATGGCGCCGCCCACACGCCGGCGGCGAACGGCACCTTTCTCAACGGCATCACCCGCCAGCGCGTCATCAAGCTGCTGCGCAAGGCCGGCATCGAGGCCCATGAGCGGACGCTGACGCCGAAGGACATCCAGGAAGCAGACGAAGTCTTCATGACCGGCAACTACGCCAAGGTCTACCCGGTCACGCGCGTCGAGGATCGCGACCTGCAGCCGGGGCCGGTCTACCGCAAGGCGCGCGAACTCTACTGGGAGTTCGCGCACGGCGGGTAAGTCGAGCCGCGCCGTTCAAGCGCGGCGGATGGGGGAGGATGGTTGAGAGTCGCGGTCGGAGCGCGGTCGCGGCGTGGCACGGGGCCGGCGCGCGCGCATCATCTGCCTTTGTCCTTCTCCTTGTTCTCGCCCTGGCGGGCCGGCCGCAGCAGGCGTGGGGCGCAGACTCCTGGTGGCATGACGGCTGGGCGGTGACGGGATTCGCCGGCGTGCTCAGCGTCGAGAAATCGAGCGACATCTGGCTGCACGGCGATTTCGAACTCGCCGACGACACGCTGTTCGGCGTCGGCCTGTCGAAGCGTCTGTTCAGCGTCGGACCCGATCTCGACTTCGAGCTCGAATTGCAGTCGGTCAAGCATTTCGGCGGGCAGAACGATTTCGAGTTCAATCTGCCACTGATCGTACGCTGGAACACCTTTCCGTGGGATCGCTTCATCGATACGTCAGTGGCGTTCGGGGACGGACTATCGATCGCGACGGAGACGCCGGACCTCGAGAAGGCGCGCTACGGCGGCGACAAGGCGGGCGCGGCGCTCAACTTCGTGATGGTCGAGTTGACGCTGGCCCTGCCCGAACATCCCAACGTCCAGTTCGTCAGCCGCTTCCAGCACCGCTCGGGCGCCTTCGGTCTCATCAACGACACAGGCGACGCCTCGACCGCCTTCGTCTGGGGCCTCAAGTTCCGGTTCTAACCGCAGCAGCGCCTCAGGCGGCCGGCAGGTTCTCGCCCGCGAGCGCGCGGCGGACGAGCGCGATCGTCTCGTTGACCCCGTAGAGCGCGATGAAGGTGCCCATGCGCGGCCCTTGCGTCTGCCCGAACAGGATCTCGTAGAGCGACTGGAACCAGGCCTTGAGATCGGCGAAGGCATGATGCTTGCCGACCTCGTAGACGCGGTTCTGGATCTCTTCGGCGGTTGCCGCCGACGGCAGCGCCTCCAGCTCGTGGATCAATTCGGCGAGCGCGGCCCGCTCCATCTCGCTCGCCGCGCGAAAGCGCTTGGCGGGCTTCACGAAGTCGCGGTAGTAGGCGATGGCGTGGCCGACCAGCCGGTCCAGGAAGGGCGCCGATTGCGAGGTCGCCTTCGGCGCGTAGCGCGAGATGAAGCCCCACACCACGGCCTTGTCCTCGCTGTTGCAGACGCTCACGAGGTTCATGAGGATGTTGAAGCTCAGATGGGCCGGCTCGACCGACGGCTTGCCGTCATGGATGTGCCAGACGGGATTCTCGAGCCGGCGCGCCCCGTCCTCTTGCGGAAACTTTTCGAGGAAGCTCAGATAGTCGTCGACCGCGCGCGGGATGACATCGAAGTACAGGCGCTTGGCCGCGCGCGGCTTCTGGAACATGAAGAGCGACAGGCTCTCCGGCGGCGCGTAGGCCAGCCACTCCTCGACCGACAGGCCATTGCCCTTCGACTTCGAGATCTTCTCGCCCTTCTCGTCGAGGAACAGCTCGTAGTTGAAGCCTTCCGGCGGGCGGGCGCCGAGGATGCGGCAGATCTTGTTGCCCAGCTCGACAGAGGG